>NZ_CP090982.1:0-218490 GCF_021513135.1 Vibrio sp. SS-MA-C1-2 | reverse complement strand
CGTTTGAGTCTTGTAAAACAGCGGGAATAAGTTTAAGAACTTATCGCCGATGGTTCATTAAAGGCACGATTATCAATGATAATCGTGCAACAGCAGTTCGTCCTGAGCCCGCTAATAAGCTAACAAAAAATGAAGAGCAGGCAATTATTGATGTGTGTAATCAAGAAGAATATGCACATTTACCTCCATCTCAAATCTACCCTAAGTTATTGGATAAAGGCGTTTATATTGCATCACCTTCTACATTTTATCGTGTTTTAAAACGAAATAATCAGTTAACACATCGCGGACGTCAGAAAAAGGCAATAAAACGCAAACCACCGACCACTTATACCGCCACAGGACCAAATCAAGTTTACACATGGGATATTACTTATTGTAAAACCCAAGTACAGGGAATGTTTTATTATCTGTATATGATTGTTGATATCTACAGTCGAAAAATAGTGGGGTATGAGGTTCATGAATGTGAAAATGGCGAGTATGCATCAGCGTTATTAGAACGAACATATTGGCGTGAAAAAATATTAAATAAGCCACTTGTTTTGCACTCAGATAATGGTGCACCGATGAAATCATTGACAATGAAAGCAAAGATGGAGTCACTTAACGTGACTTCATCTTATAATCGCCCTCGAGTCAGTAATGATAACCCATATTCAGAGTCATTGTTTAAAACAGTAAAATATCATCATTCCTGGCCAAAAGAGGGATTCAATAGCTTAAGCGCAACTAGAGATTGGGCAAATGAATTTGTACATTGGTACAACAATGAGCATCAGCATAGCCAGATAAAATACATTACACCAAATGAACGGCATGAAGGAAAAGATAGGAGCATTTTATTTCAACGAAAGAAAGTTATTCTTGCAGCAAAAGCTGCACATCCTGAACGTTGGTCTGGGGATATTCAGAACTTAAAACCGGTTGGAAATATCACATTAAACCCAGAAAAAGAAGCAGCATAGAATGAACTAACTAGTGCCAACTACCTTGACAAACACCGAGAAGTTACTGTTAAGATAACTTATTGGTAATAAAAATTACAAATTTCTTGAACTTCATCTTTTTTCATATTCATATACGGTGTATTAGTATCACTCGATAGTTTTTCAGAGATAATAGTGCACATATCTATTGATATATTTACATTACTGCCACTTTCCTTATAGTTTTTATCACTTTCTTTTAGCTGCTGAAGATGTGTATTTAACAATTCACGGTTACTATATGGTTCATCTATAGTCTTATAGGCATTAATGATAAACTGTTTATTTTCAAACATGTTCATATACACCATTCTTGATGTTGCTATATTCTGTAGGCATTCTTCTTTTGTCATAGGTCGACCACCAAAAGCATGTGCAGAAACCATCATTGACATTCTTGCTGTAACTAATTCGACTCTAGATTCTAAAGAAAGTTGAGAGTCTTTAGGAATTGGGGCTGCTTTATAATCACCAGATGAATAATATTTTTTTGTAATTTGATTTATGTAGTCTGAATTATGAGAGCTATTTGGATCGGTTATCTTTGAACATAATTCAAATTGGTTATCTGTAGCTGTAGCTGTAGCTGAAAAAGATAATACAGATATAAGTAGAGCTAAGAATAGATTAAAATTGGGTTTCATTATTTATCGCCTTAACGAATGTAAAAATATTTATCATCCAAATATAATACAAATGCATCAAGCCCAGCTTTTATAGCAACAAACCAAGCAACACCAGTCAACAAGGGTAATATCAAAGCTGAAACCTTCAACTGCTGCAGCTAAACCACTTGGAGAAGGATAGGGTGTCTGACATTGCTTGAGCATAAGTAAATCAACTTTATTAATCATGCGCAATCAAAAGGGGAATAAAAAATGACTAACATACTCCATGATATTGCACATCAATCACCAGAGCTTGCTAAAGAAA
Source organism: Vibrio sp. SS-MA-C1-2 (assembly GCF_021513135.1). NCBI lineage: Bacteria > Pseudomonadati > Pseudomonadota > Gammaproteobacteria > Vibrionales > Vibrionaceae > Vibrio > Vibrio sp. SS-MA-C1-2. Next base: position 216,568 of record NZ_CP090982.1, on the reverse strand, counting down.
TTAAAAGCATTAGAGATAACATGGAATCCGCACCGGATCTTGCATTGATTAAAGCGAGAAAAGCATTAGAACTGATTGTCAATGTGATCCTCAGTTTATCCTGGTAATATTCAAAGACAATGACTGATACGACTAGCGTAAGTGCAATGCTAATATATAATTGATAGGTTTTAAATTATGATATTATCGCGTCCATGTTTCTTAATAATTCCCTATTCAAATAAACTAGAAACATTATCAAAAAATTAACAATGTAAACATGATAAACTACTCATCTCTATGATAAAGCAACGTTTTATTTCCACGTCTGGATATAAACCCCTGAGATTCTAACGATGTCATCCCGCGAGAGACTGCATCAAAAGAGCAACTCAATATTTCACTTAATTTTTTTCTTGATGTAGGAACAAGCACTCCAGCAGTGTGAGGTTTACAATCATCACCCAAACTTAACTCTTGTAATAATACATATAACTGAGAAGCCACATTGTCGAGTGCTAAGATTTTTGCATGTAAAGAGGTCTTACGTAATTTGACCGCAACTTGCTGACTGATTTCCCAAAGAAGCATAGGCTCTTTTTTTATTAATTCATTAAGCTGAAATTCGCCCATCAAAACTAAGATGCAATCTGACATTGCAGTAACATGATGCCGAGATTGATGGTGAGGATTTAAAAATGCTAATTCTCCGATAAAGCTACCTTTATTCAGGTAAGATAAAGTAAGTGGTTTATTTTCAGGCCCACTTAACCATACCTTGCAACTACCTCTTAAAATCAAGAACACACCACAATTTTTCATATCTGGCGTAATGATATTCTTCCGCTCTGGAATAGAAATAGTTTTTCCATACTTCTTAAAAGTATCAATAAATTTTTCATCAATTACCATACCATCAACCACCAATGAAGCAAGATGCACTAAGGCTTAATTATTAGCCAAGTATGCCAATGGGTCTATGGGTAATGTTGGTAATTAAATTCTCAATTCTCTATCTTCATTGATTCGTTATTTTTACTCGTATAAAAATCAGAAAGCGTATTTCACTAAGATTGTAATAATTTCAATTTCTTAACTACACTAAATAATAACTAAAAACGAATAACACCGTGGAGTCTTATATGTCAAAGATGGGCCCCCCAATCCATACACGTTTAACCAGAACAGATGAATTGCTTGATAAGTTGGGAGAATTACACTTTCAGTATCAACATGAAGAGAATTCACTTTCCTTTATTGAGCAGGTTATTTTTCTAGGAAAAATAGCAACAGTCATAGAGAAAGCGGAATGGGAGCAAAATAAAGCCCGATGCTTAGCTATAAGTAACAATGAAATAACCGAACCTAAAGCACTTTTGTCTTATAATGACCATCAATTAGAAACCTACCGTATACAACTTACCGTATGGCTTAAACGTGTCAAATAACCTTAAAAAGAACGTTGTTAGCTTATCTTCCCGAACTACAACACTAACACAACAAATCGAGGTGGCAATTCCTCTCTGCGCTAAAGTTAGTGTTTCCTTGCCAAATAATGATGAAATAATCCTGTTAGTTCGGCTTCTTGGATAAGCGATCACTTATACTTTTACTATGTATGGCTAAATGGTAGAAGTTATGGGATTAAATCAAGGGCAGCAAGCTGCCGTCAACGCTGAACAATCAGCTCTCGTTGTTGCAATTCCTGGTTCTGGTAAGAGTCACTTATCTATCGCCTATGCCATAAAACAAATTACAAGTAATGATAATAGCTCTATCTTAATGATTTCATTCACTAGAGCTGCTGCTGATAGCCTGAAAGAGAGACTCAAAGCAAACCTACTACCCCATCAAAAACGTCGAGTTGATGCGACCACCTTTCACTCATTGGCCATCAAGGTCTGGAAAAAATACAACAAACCGCGCCGGTTAATTTTAGGTGTTGATACCTATGTTTATATCGAACGAGCTGCGTCTATCTATAATGCAGATGAACCAGAGGAACTACTCGGACTGGAAGAAGCTATGCTATTAATTGACAGGTTCGGTCAAGTAAAGGCTACTGCTGAATTATCTGAGTATCTTAAATTCTGGACAGTCTATTGTGACTTACTAAAAAAAGAGAAAGTTATTGATTTGTCCGTAATAATGAGAGAGGTGGTTGATGGTATGGTGAATAGTTCTATACCTACACTATCAACACTCTATGGCGTGACCCACATGGTCATTGATGAGTTCCAAGATTGTGATCCACTGCAGCTTGAATTTGTTCTGCAACAACATGGTGGCACTCACTTATTCGCCTGTGGCGATGACGATCAAGCAATCTATAAATTTCGAAACTCACTTGGAAATCAGGCTTTTACAAGGTTTGAAAATAGAAGTAAAGCTGAAGTATTTTATCTATCAGAGTGTTATCGATGCAGCCAAGGTATACTAGATGCTGCAAATGAAATTATTAATATAAATACATTTCGTTATGAAAAAACACTGCACTCAGCACTTGATCATGACGGTTCAGTTTCTCTCTATGAAGTGGATGGCGACATGTACTTTTGTTTAACCAAGTTATTAAAGAAAAGTCCAACAACGAAAAATCATGCAGTACTGGCCAGAACCAACCTAGAAATTACCTTACTTGAAAAAAGGCTTTTACTTGAAGATGTGACCGATTATCAACGGCTCGGTGGCAAAGCTCTTTTAGATGAGTTAGATGTTAAATATTTTATCAAAATAATGTATACATTCGTTCATAAAGATAAAAGGTTACTTACAGAGATAATGAGTTATTTTCGCTATCCCGAGTACATGATTAGCAGAGTGAATGTTGCTCTTAATAATGAAAGTTTTGCCGATATTGTTCAGTTAATATTTGAAAATACCGCAAACAAAGATGGACAAAAACTGCTTCAAAAACTGGCATTGGAATTGCCAAGTGACACCGCTTCACCAGCTGATCTTGCCAAGTTCCATGCTGAACTCATACCGTTGATTTGTGCGTTCCGAGAAACAGACAAAATCCGATTATTAGAAATAGTTAGTGACATCATCACAGATAGGTTTAAAGGATCTAAGTCAATAAAGAAAGCAACATCTTCATTATATCAGCAAATAATACGGCCAATGAAAAAAGGAACAACAAGCGACGACAGTTTAGTTATATCGACCCTCCATGCAAGTAAGGGGCTAGAATATTCAACGGTTTATATCATTAATGTGAACGAAGATACTATCCCTAAAAAGAAGGACGAAGACGATAACCTTGATGAAGAAGTGCGGCTTTTCTATGTTGGTATGACAAGAGCCGAACAAGAACTAAAAATACTGTTCTCTTATAAGAAGCCATCAATGTTTATTCAATATTTAGAAGCCTGGGCCGATTATTACACACTGCAAGGCAAGCCTGAAAAGTAAGGTTCAATTGCTATTAAATATGTTACAATTTAACAACTTAAACACCATGAACACTTAATATGCCATATACTGACCAATTTGAGAAATTAATTGATAATCTATTGATAAAGATGTTGATCAATTTAAAACATGGCACCACTGAAGCAGAGCAGACTAAGCAAGTCACCGCATTTTTAAAATCAGCTTTAACTAAGCCATGCTATAAATCAGCGAAAAAAGACATCAAGACGCTCCTGCAAATAGCCAAGAAAGACAAAAAACTACTCAATAAAGTGATAGAGCTTAGTGAGATAGTTAAGCCTGAGTTTGATAATGACTACGACAACATAGTGCATCTTTTACGCGAGATAGAGCGTGCCTGGTCAACGACGCTTCTTCTTATCCCTGAGCCCAATCTGTCAGCCATCAATAAGAATAAATTCATTTTTATTAAGACAAAAGATATAAACAGCCATTTTGAGAATAAAAAGTTGATAAAACCTATCCCTTTGGTCCTGAGAACGAATATCAAACAGATCATGGAGCTATGCTCTCAATTTCCTTCTCATCATTTACTTAAACCAGAGTCCACACAATTGTCAGACGGTTTTTACCAAATTGATATTCAAACACCGTAACTCAACAAAAATCAGAAGCTTTTAGTCCTGTTAGATGAGATTTTGATGCTTTCCATCTGCCAAACTTAATACATTAACCCGTGAATACGATCCACTCGGCCTTGCCGAAGGTCAATGTTCACACCCTGTTGTGGCTGCAGCTAACTGCCATCGAGACTCAATATCTCGCCATCCGTCACATTGTGACATAAACCCGCAGGGGAGACTAATTCTCCCAATAGTGGGAGAAGTCTCTCTTTTTTATGAAATAAGTGAGGCTACAAATGAAGTATTCTATAAAATTTGGTCCAGTTAAAAGCATTTTTATTGGTGGAATCCTGATACCTGTTAATCAGATTGATTATCAAGACAAGCCAGCTCATGTTTTTACTCAAGCGATCACTGATGTTACAACAAATGTTGTCAAAGTAAACGCTAAGATTTTTGATCAATACTTTAAAGACAAAAATAACTTGCTGATGATAAATCATGATACGAAACAACGGTTTGAAGTTTCTGTTGTACCCTATCGAGATCTTAATATCTGTGAGAAAACTGTCATATTACCCGTCCAAATTGCGAATAAAATGAACTTTGCATTTATGACGAATACAACGATTACTTTTCAAGAAAAGCCAACGGAAACAAAGTCACTTTTAGATGTGATATTAGAGATGTTTGGCTGTTAAAGAAATCATTTCAACTTCGATAGATGCGCTTATTTAGCCATCGGTCGCATTGCAACAACCCCACAGGGAGACAACCTCCCGTTCGGGATAGGTCTCTCTTTTTTTATGAAAATAAGTGAGGCTAAAATGAGTTACTCCTCCAAGTTACTTCGTAATAAACCCATACGTCGAACTTTACCCGGTGACATCCCGCGTCCAGCAATTCGCGTTGAGATAACGGGTCGTACAGAGCATATTTTTACTCAAGCGATCACTGATGAGTCAACACACGTTGTTAAAGTTAACCCAAAAACATTTTGTCGTTACTTTCACACTAAAACAAACTTGCTAATGATTAACCATCGAACAAGACAGCGATTTGAAGTATCTGTTGTTCCTTGTACTGGCGAGTTTATCTGCGAGAGAACAATCATAATTCCTGCTGATATTGCCGATAAAATGGGTTTTTCTATTTTTGAACGTACAGCAATGTATCTTCGTGATAAGTCAATCTATGAGCTAGTAAGCGAAAGATTACCTTTTCTTGGGGGTGCTAATTATGACTAATATCGTTTTCACTCCATCCTCCTCTGGTGCGCTTGAAACAATTGTTTATGCAAGAAATATTACATTCAAAGTTGTAATCAAGAGTGATGTGCAGCATACAACCGTTGAAACATTGCTATCTAGCAATTCTGACTTCAACACAGTTATTCGCCGCCAACACATTCAACCAGTAGAGATTAATACATATCTAATCAGTCTCATGATGAAACTTGGTGTTCAGCATGATGATCTCGTCGTATGCCTAAAATAGTGAGGTTTTACCTATGAATTTTCTATTTTTGAAAGCCATCAATATCTATCAATGCAATATGATTCGATTTTATTTGTATCCAGATTCGAGCCTGACGCTTATCAATATCCGTTATTTTTTTCTAATGGTCGTTGGTATTTTTCTGACTGACTTCTGTTTTGCAATGACCGAGTTGATGATATTTGGTGAGACATTTCCCCACTTATTGGATTGGGTCAATATTCTGGCCTGGAATTTAGTTTATCTAACTTTAGAAAAGCTAAATAAAACAGCCAAAAAGGAAGGATTAAGAGCAAGAAGTGACGAATTAGCTTATTTAAATGCTTTAAAATGGGCAAAATTATGGCTTATTTTTATCTTTTCATCGCAACCATTAGTTACTGTTTATATTTAACCGTACCTATGTAAATCCTATCCAAAAAACCGCCATGAGCAGTGAAGAACCTGCTTGTGCAGGTTCAGATCTGCTTGATAAGGAGGCAACTATGTTTGCATCTCAAATCAAGACAATTGATAAAAACACTCCCTTGACCAAATTGGTCAACAAAAAAATATACAGTATTCAGCCAGGGGCCGTTATTGCAAAAACCGTCATGTACGATGGCCAAGGCAATATCGTGACTTCAACAGATACCATTGAATTGAATGCTTATATCGCTTCGATGAACTTACCAGAACTATACCTTTCACTTCTTAATGAGGATGAATTAAAAGTAGTTGGTAAACTCATGACGGAAGCTGAATATCTGGTCGATAGCTATGGTAATCGCTATTTTTGGTCATTCATCTGGAAGCAGTACCTTGTTCCAATTATCTTTTCAGACACCAAAGATAATATCTATTTCACTGATGTTAATCAGTTGATTCAATTACTTGGTCAGCAATTGTCAATTGAAGAAGCGGTCAAAAAAGGCTTTTTAACAACCGTTAAAGCTACGCCAAAATTTGAACTGCAACTAATCGAGACACTAACTGAATCAACCAAGTTAAGCGAGGTAACAAAATGAACATTGATGATCTAGATTTTAGTATTAACTCGTTTGTTAAGCATCCATATCGCTACCGTTTGCCCAAATTGGAAAATCGCGGTAAGCATATTGATATAGATAGCCTTGCAGCTAAATTGAACACACAATACGGCAAGCTAAAGAATGGTTTACCTAACGATAAGTTTGACCACATTAAAGGAAACTACGCTTTTTTAGATGGCCTCGTATCATTATCTTTACCAGATTTTGATGCAACGCTTATCTTCTTTAGTCATGACAAGTCATATGGCGTGCAAATCAAGCTAAAAGGAGAAATCGGTATTATCAGCGAATACGATAATTTCGCTACTGTCCAGAGTAATGCTGTTGCAGCTAAATATCATCTAGTGATGGATGGCGGAAAATATCAAGATGACTTTAACGATCTTCTTTTAACAACAAGAGATAGTTTTGAGTGTCCTGAACTAATCTTTTATCAAAATGACGTTTGCCACTGTGCTTTAACTGGCTGTGAGCAGCATTACCTAAATTTTTACGACGAATATGTAGAATTTTTAGCTTTTGCATACTTATCAAACTTGAAAGTTTAGAGGTTTATATGAATAGCTTAAATTTTTCTGATAAAGCTCTGGCTCTATCAAATGAGAATGTGATTATTGATGATCGCGTGCAAACGCTGCTCAATTCAGTCACATATAACACACTGCACAACTACGGTGATTGTAATTCGTTGTTTGTGGGTGAATTATTCGATCTATGTACAGAACTGTCAGTTGATAAACTCTACGTTGATCAAGGGTTTTTCACTCTTGATGAACTCAACTTTGTCAATGACCATCGTCTGATGAATATGAATATACTCATTGTTTAGCTTCATTAATGAGTAACTTATTAGCGTTGATACTCCCTGATTGGGGAGTATCACGTTTGCTATTATATTTTTTCATACCAAATTGGTTATAGTGCATTAGACATTAACTAAACCAAAATCAGAACGTTTTAATCCTGTTAGATGACTTTTCTCCTCATTTCACCTGCCATAATTTACTTATTCAATCGTAAACGCGATCCTCTTGGCCTTGCCAACGGTCAATGTTTACACACTGTTGTGACTGCAGCTAACTGTCATCAGGACTAAATATCCTGCCAACCGTCGCATTGCGACACAAACCTCCGTCGGAGCAGAAGAAATTCTTCCCGATTGGGAGGAAGAAGCTTCTTATCTGACGTACTTTATCAAATAAGAAGGTAAATATTATGCGTAATTTAAAAGTAAACTCAGGTCGTCTATCTGGTCAAATCCTTGATATTCAACACTTTGAAGGTTTTGCTTCGATTGATTTACTCAATCGTGTTTATTACACACAAAACAATGAACTTAAATGTATTGAAAGTTCATTAACGCTCTACGTTCCAAACACGAATCCTCGCTTTTCTATGTTAAAAGCTGGTGATTTTGTTATTGCTCGTACTTATTTTGATGCTTTTGACGCGCAAGGTAACAACAATAGTCAGTTTAAAGTTCACTACCACTATGTGTATGAATTTGAGACGTATATTGATGCCAATACCTACGCAAATTTAGCAAATGATGGTGCGTCGATGATTACTGCCAATAATTATTTACTCGGTGGTAATGTCGGTAATGTAGAGACAAAACAAACAGCGAATAATGTCTTTAGTAATATCTCTATTGCATTAAACCGCTCGTTTAAAGATGAAAACGGAAACTGGCAAGATGCGCCTACGGTTTGGACTCGTTTAGTTGTCAACGGCAACATGATGAAGACCTTACCACAAAAAGGTGATTTGCTATTAGTTGACTCTGAAGTGCGAACTTCTCAGTACCAAGATCAGCACGGTAACCAAGTTGTTACTAATGATTTTCGACTAAATCGCGTTATTCATCACATTCCCAAAGCCGAACTCGATGCAATTAAATCTGCACGAACGCAACAGTCAGCTCCAACGCAACAGCAAGCCCCTGCAATGCAACCGCCTGTGAATCAACAAGCAATGCATCAGCAAGCTCCTGTTCAAACACCACCTGCAATGCACCAACCTGTTAATCAGGCTCCAATGCAACAGCAAGGCAATGCTCAACCTGCAGCTCAAGCAAATGGTTTTAATCAAGGTCAATTTCGTCAGTAGAGGTAACAGTTATGCGTCGTCATAATTCGTCAACCGCTACCGATAAAAGAAGGCGCTCATTGCGCCTTCTTCGATCTGCAAAGCGCAGTGGCGATTGGCGGTTAAAACAAAAAGCAAAGCGTATAGCCGACTTAGTTGAATATGACTATTTCGACAACGCTTAGTCCTTCCTAAACACAAACAGCTAATTCTAGTTGTCCGTTTATAAATAACCAAAAGTTATCAAAGTCAGCCTTTAGGCTCTTTGAGAACGATTGGTTCACGTTATTTAATAGGTAAATACTATGTCTGATTTAAATACGAATACTACTACAGTAGAGCAAGAAAATGCGGTTATTGATTATTCAGAAACTAAAACTGTCATGCTGCGTGATGTGTTTAAAGGGTTTATCTCACCAAAAAATGGTATGCAGGTAACTATCCCAAAACATACGCATCCTGACGTTCCACGCGTTAATCCAAACTACATGCCTGATAAAGACACGTTAGTTTCCGTTATTAAGTGGTTCTTTAGTCCTGAACGACCAATTTTTCTCCATTCCTGCGGACCTTCTGGTTCTGGTAAAACAGAATTCTGGTTATGGTTTGCAGCTAAGACTAATTGGCCTGTTGAGTTTGTCTCTTGTAATCCAACCATGCGTCCAGAAAAGATGCAAGGTCGTTGGATTCTCAAGGATGGTCAAACTTCGTTTGTTCATGGTCCTGTTTCTAAAGCCATGTCTCAAGGTAAATTGTTGATTTTAGATGAGGCGGATACGTCATCGCAAGATTTTATTGCGAAGATGCACCTGCCATCAGAAATGAACAAACCTTGGATGCTTGAGGACACAGGAGAGCTGATTTATCCCAATCCAAACTATCGCTTTGTAACCACTGGCAACACGCCTGGTTGTGGTGATATTTCTGGACTTTATCCAGCTTGTAAGCGTTGGTCTACGGCTTTTCGTAATCGTGCAGGTGTGTTGTGGTTTGATTACCTTTCACCAGCCGATGAAACAAAAGCAATTTACACTCGCTACCCTAAATTAAAAGCAAATAAGCACTCGGTAAAACTTATCGTGAAATTTGCCAACATGATGCGAGATGCCATGCTTGGCCAATCTCGTCGAGCGGAAGAAAAGTCGTCGATTACCGTCGCGTTCTCTACTCGATTATTGATGAGTTGGATGTACTACTTGAGCATTGGTGGCAAAGCTAAACCAAGAGAGTCATTAGAAATGATTTTCTTATCTGGTTGTGAGCCAAAATTGCGAGATGACATTTTGATGACAGCTGATCAAGCTTTCAATTTGCCTGCTGGCCATTTTCTCGATAATGAGTGGGGCTGGTATGACGATTTGAAAAATGCAGCTAAACAAAATGTGCAATCAACAACTGACCCAGTTGATCCCGTCGATGATGAAGATTTAGAGAGCTTACAGTTCAACTTACTTCGTTGCCAAGATAACGGATCTGACAAAATTTGGGCAGGTGTGGTTCGCGGTACAACTTGTTTCACTATCTATGGTGCAACAGGTGCAGCTAAATACCGAATGCATAAGAAAGAGTTTAATAGTGAAAGCGAAGCGAATAACTATTTAAATTCGAAAGAACGTGAAAAGTTAAACAAAGGTTATCACGCAACGGGTGCGACTAAATCGTACACTGTAGCTGAACTTATCATTTAATTTTTACTTCAATAACTACCCACTGGGGATTTACTCCCAGTCGGGAGTAAATCTCAGTAATTTAACTAATTCAATAGGTTAATTATTATGACTGAGATCAATAATACTGATATCAATGCAATTGTTCATGATCAGACTGAAAGTATCAATCAAACAAATCGTCAATCTCTACAGGATGGTTTGGTTCTTGTTGATGTGAAGGTAACTGGCATTTCAGGCGAGCGAGTTTTACGCGATGCTAAAAATGTCGTTGATGGACATGAGTTATCAGAAAACAGAACACGCAAAGGAAAAGTGGTTTGGTTCCCGCAAGAAATGCTTGGTTTTTATGGTGTTTTTGCGAAGCGTGCCAACCGTCTAATCGAGTCCTACGGTGTCAAATACGGACGATTAATAGCTATTCCAGTACCGATGCTTTCCGAAGTAATCGCAAAACTAGAGGAGCAAAAGTCCGAGTTTTACCAAGTTGTTGATGATTTAGAGCAAAACTATGACTCGATTATGAATGACTACAAAGCTGAAAATCCTGATCTTGTCACTGAGATAGATAAGTACACGCTTGGAAAAGAGGACTTTATCTCACGTTTTACTTACTCCATTTTGCCATCTATAGCGTTAAAGCCATATTTGGAAAATGATGCAGAAAGCACGATCAGTATTCTCCAAGATAATCTCTTAGAAGTGATTATCAAGCGTTCAAAAAGTACCATGAAAGGCATCATTGGTAAGAACGTCTTGAGAAAAAATACAATTTCCAACTTCATTCGTGATGTTAGAGATTATGCCTACAACTTGTCTTTGGACAATGAAATGTTGGATAGATTGGTCGAGGAAATCGACGATGAAATTGAGAAGATTGGTGGCGTTGTTTGCTATAAAGGCCATCAAATTAGTGATTTCTATGCTTTACTCGAAAATCTGACAGACATTGATAAATTACGCAACGGCATCGCTGTTGAACATGTTGCACCTGTTGACGAGCCTATCGTTGAAATGGATTCATTAGAAAATGAACCACTACCGACAACGACTACGTCATCATCAGCACAGAACATTCCAGAAGTAACGTCGAATGACGACGAGATGGACTGGAGTAAAGAGCAAGATTGGTAATTATTAATGCCTAACTTCCTTCCAAAAAAATGGGTGGCTCTCTGAGCTGCCTTTTTTTATACCTATCATACAGAGGTCAATATCATGAACTATCGAGCACTTGAAACGATTCGTACAATCATGAACATCCATCATGCCCATAAAGACTGTAAGATCTTTTTTCACAATGGTCCATGTGCGACAGATGGTACAAATCTTTGGTTAAATGCCGGGCAACCTGATGACGAGGTGTGGGCAAGTTTAATCGAAGCAAAAGTGACGCACGAAATTGGTGGTCACCAAAAACATACCAACTTCTCTACAGACGTTATGAACTTTCTGAAGAAGGCTACACCGCTGGAAAAAGCTCTCTCAAATATCATTGAGGACTGCTTTATTGAGTCAGAGGTCATTAGAGAATATGGTGGTACATATCATACCTTTTTGGAAATGACTGAAAACTTGTTTAAAGAAGGTTACTTTGTTTCAGCCAAGCGTGATCATGCCGATCCAAGCCTGCTACAAGCATTTTTGCTTTACACGGGTCGCGGAAAAGCGATTGCTGGACAGCTTTGGTTAATCGATGAAGGTCATCGTGCGAAACAGTTACTTGTTGAGAACGGTTATCCAGAGTCGGTCTTGGACGAAGTAGAGGAGCGCATGGAAACATGGGGCGACTTAGGTAGTACAGAAAATAACATCGCAGAAACCTTGCGAGTTATTGAAATTCTTAACCAATTAGCTGATGAAGATGAGCAATCTGATGAACAGAGTCAAGATAAATCCCCTTCTGGCGAAACAGGTGATCAGCAATCAGAATCAAATGGAACTGGAGATGATAGTCAAAATCAAGATCAGAATAATGATCAAGGTGAAGACGATGCATCTGCAAGCTCTGATGACGATAGCAACCAATCATCTACTTGCAAAAAAGGCTTATCTAAGGATGAGTTGCACCAAATGGGACAGGATTTTACTGACTTACATGATGTAATGAACGAAGCCATAGATGCGCAAGCAAGTGAAGATGTCAGTGATGAAACACTCAAACAATATAATAAGCCAGGCGCATCTCAATCTGAGATAAATCGTCATATGGATTATGTTTGGCACAGTGTTATTGACTCTGAAAGTGAAGCTCTTGCTCGACCAGTCGCGGCTCAAATTGAATCTGCGATGTGGTCGAAGGAAATGGTTTCTCGCAACTATGATGACAGTGGTTCTGATTTTGATGCAGATCTTCTGGCTGGCGTCGTTGCTGGTAACAATAATATTTTCTACCAAGAAAATGAGGTTGAAACCAGTAAAAGTGCGATTTTGCTATTGGTTGACCGTTCAGGTTCTATGGGATTTGATGATATGCATACAGCTAATGTCGCATCTGTGGCAATTGCTAAAGCATTAGAATCACTAAATATTCCATACAGTTTGTGTTACTTCGACACCGTTTTTGAAGTGCATAGCGCATTTGAAAACAGAATCACTGAAATGTCATTCAGTGTTGATAGTCGCGGTGGGACGGATACAGGTTCAGCTTTAGAAAAAGCGAGTTTTGAGTTTGAAAAACTAACTGAAGACATTCCGCGCAAGCAGATCCTCGTCATTACTGATATGGAGTGTGATGAGCGTGATGTGGAAGCCGCTTCGTATTACTTGAATCGTCTAAATATTGATGTTGCATCAATTCAATTAGATTGTGGAAAGGATAAAGGATTAGAGAACTTCGTCGTGCTTAATGACATTGAGCAACTACCAGATCTGATGTTTGATATTGTCAAAAATCGACTGTTGGAAAGTATCTCTATTTAAATCGAGCATTGTGTTCGTAAGTACAGTTACTTTGTTCTTACGAACAACCTTCGAGGGTAAATTTGCCCTCAAGGGCTCCCTCTTTTTATACATTGAGAGGCATCATGGATTTTAGAGAAACAGTACAAGAAGTTCAAAATTTGGTGAGTCGTCATGGTGGTTGGGATCGTGTATTTTCAGCGTATCCAGACCTCGACCAAGCGCGTCATAAGTGTCATGGTGGCCAGTCAAAAGCCGTACCATGCCCTTTTTCAAAACAAGGTAAAACTGTATTTCGGTTTTACAAAGATTGGGAGCAGAATGGTGGCGGTTATCATAACCAATTTGGTCGTCTAGGCGATGGAATTGACATGGTAGCACTACTTGAAAACTGTTCAAAAGGCAAAGCGATATCAGTGATATTGGAGATACTTGGCGAGGAGCGTTCAGCACTTCGAGGTCATCAACAATCTCATTATACAGCTGCCCCTAAAAAATCATGGGAGGAGATAAATAAAGCGCAATTGGAGAAAAATCGTTGGATAATCAGCCAAGTTGAACAAGGTTGTATTTATGCCAAAGACTCTCAAGTAGCACTGAATTATCTCAATAGTCGCGGTTTGACAGACTATGCACCGGAAACTGTTGGCTTTAATCCATCATTGTTTATGTACGACAAAGAGGGCAATAAAGTAAATCTGCCGGGACTGGTCTTCTATATTGTGAATCCTGATTTAAAAGCAATATCAATGCACCGTATTTTTCTTGAATCAGATGGCTCAGACAAAGCCAAGTGTTTAGAGAACGCTAAGATGCAGTGCAGTCCTGTTGCTGAAAGCAAAGGTGCGAGCATCCATTTAGGTGAACCCACAATCTGCTATGACCAATTTGGTCATAAACGAGTGGTACTAGCAGTATGCGAAGGACCTGAGACTGGACTTGCTATCCAAAATATCGAAGGTATCGGCGTTTGGTGTGGCATTAGCAGTACAATCATGGAAAAGATGTATGTACCTGAGATTGTGACAGATTTACTTATCTTTGCTGATAAAGATCGAGTTAATCAAGCAAATGGCCAGCGTGAAGGGACTAGAGCAGCTAAAGCTCTTGCTGATAGAATTGCCACTAGTCATCCATTTACGCGAGTTAGCATTTTTACGCCACCGACTGATATTAATGAAGGTAGTAAAAGCCAAGATTGGTTAGACGAATTAAACCAATTTGGTAACGCTCACTTTCCGCAATATTTGGTCGAAAACAACTTATCTACGCAATAAGTAACCTTATGTGCTCCTGCAAAGGAGCCATAAACTCAAATAGAATCTCTTTTTCGCTTCACTCTTACTCTATTTTTACTGCCACAACTATCCGAACACCATTTCCCTTGAGGCCTTCCTATAAATAACTTCTGACAATTATCCAATTGACAAATTTTGACTTTATCAAGTGCATTTAACTCTAACAGTTTTACAAATTCATTTATAGCATAAATATCGGGAGAGGTTAGTTGATCAAGTTGCGCTATATATATAACTCTTGAGTCATTATTCTGAATCATTAGATCATCTGATAATAAGGCTTTTGAATAGTGTATTTTAACTAACTTATTATTTATTTCATTAATGTCTGCATCAGAAAGTCCATTGTTGATGTAGTTAACAATACGTTCTCTAAGTATATTGAGCATCTCTATATTCTGATATTCATCATTAATAGCATCAATAATCTCTTGAGTATTGAATACATCAGCTGTTAACTCCCCTTTTCTCATTGAAAAGTGTTTATTTGGTTTTTGAAACGGGTTTTTCATAAAAATCCCCCCTATAAAACGTAACGGTTTATATTATAAAATACCGTAACATTAATATACTTTATGGTAAGAATCAATGAAAAGAAAATCATTAGCTATTGAGAAACCAAATCTTTTAAATCAATGGCATATTGAGAAGAATGGCTCACTTACCCCAGACTCAATATCTGCAGGATCAGAAAAAAAAGTCTGGTGGCAATGCTCAAAAGATAGTGAGCATATTTGGCAAGCATCCGTTGTAAGCCGGTTTAAGGGTTCTGGTTGCCCATTTTGTTCAGGTAGACGTGCAACTAAATATAACAATTTATCAGTCACACATCCGAGTTTAGCTAAACAATGGGATACAAAATTAAATAATAACGTCAACATTACAGATATTAAGGCTGGTTCAGATATTAGAGGTTGGTGGAGATGTGATAAGGGAATTGATCATATCTGGATTGCTAGAGTTTCTGATCGAGTAAGATCACCAAAATGTCCAATTTGTTCTGGTACACTAATTGTAAAGTCTACAAGTTTACTCTATACACACCCTGAGATAGCGAAATTCTGGGCTAATGAAAACTCCCCGATTAATCCATGTGATGTCAGTAGTACTTCAAACAAAATATTTTTATGGAAGTGTCAAAAGAACCAAGCTCATACATGGTCAAGATCAATAAAAAGTATGGTGAAGAATCAAAAATGCCTGATTTGTAATAGTGTAGGTGCTTTATTTCCCACCTTATTAAAAGAGTGGCATCCATCCAAAAATAATAACCTAACATTATTTGACTTATCACCCGGTTCAGGGAAGAAAGTATGGTGGAAGTGTCCAAAAGGCAATGATCATGAGTGGTTAGGCAGCATCAAGGGCAGAACTAAAGGCGGTGGTTGCCCTATTTGTTCTAATCAATTATTGGTTCGCTCAAATAGCTTAGGCTCTACGAACCCAAAACTATCAAAACAGTGGCATCCAACTAAAAATGATGACTTAACACCATTTGATGTTTTTCCAAGCTCATCAAAAAAAGTTTGGTGGTTGTGTGATAAGAATAGTACTCATGAATGGGAAGCTAAGATAAATAATAGAGCTAATAATAAAGGATGTCCTATTTGTGTTAACCAGATATTGATAAAAGAAAACTCTTTAGGCTCAGTTTCCCAAAAATTATCAGAACAATGGCATCCAACAAAAAATGGTGATTTAACACCCTATGATGTTGCACCATTTAGTAAGAAAAAAGTATGGTGGAAGTGTCCAAGAGGTAATGATCATGAATGGCAAGCTACAGTCAACCATCGAAACAGAGGAACTGGATGCCCAAAGTGTAACCCAGTATGGTCAATACCTGAATTGCGATTGTTCACAGAATTAAGTCTTATATTTAATAAAGTTGAACATAGGGCTTTGCTTTTTGGTCAAGAAATAGATATTTATATACATGATATAAATGTCGGCATAGAGTATGACGGTTTTTATTGGCATAAAGATAAAAAGTCGAGAGACATAAATAAAAATGAAATATTATTGGGCAAATTAACATTAATTCGTCTTCGGGAAGATGGTCTTCCAGCTTTGGGTGGTTTATGTCTTAATGTGCCTAAAAAAAACTTTGCTCCTATACATATACACTTAATGTTAAATTTAATGAAAAGTAATGATTTAATACCACCGAACTTAATTCATTCCATCAATCAGTACCTTGAAAACAATAGTTGGCAAGCAAATACCGAATTCAATCGACAATATGCAGAAAGAAAAATCATTGATTATGATAAGTCTTTAGCTAATTTATATCCCCAATTAGCTAAACAATGGCATAAAGTTAAAAATAACAATCTATACCCTGAACAATTTACGCCTGGTTCTGGCATAAAAGTATGGTGGACAGGAAATTGTGGGCATGAATGGAAAGATTCAATTATTCATAGAACAAGTAGAGGTAGTGACTGCCCTAAGTGCCGATATATAAAATCAAGTAATACGCAGAAAAAGAAGGTAATAAATCAAAATCAACTCCTTTTATTTTCAGATTAACTGAATTTATACCTGCCGAATTCATCTTTGATGGGTGTTTTTGATAATTAACAAAAATATCTTACTACCCTCATTTTGGCATGTTAGCAGAGGTTTGGTAACTGCAGAATAAGCTTAATTGGGTGTCTACTTTTAGTGCTGAGGAACATTATCATTTATTCAACTGGTTTGCGACACGACCGTTTTCCTCTTTATCCAAAGGTATGTTTAATGGCTTATCATTATGAATTATGTTCTCTCATTAGTGGGAGCCATATTCTCCTCATTAATCAATACAAAAACCCTTTCTATTTAAAAATTCTCGGATCAAATGTAAAAGTAAGTTTTTTAGAATTTTTAAATATTGATTTCATTTTAGGATGGTGAGGGTTTATGACGTAATTATTATCTCTAGGCGATATGATTGAGGGGACTTGTAAAGCGGCAAATGGAGAATCGGGGATGTTTAAAAATTCATCACCAATGAATTGCGTATCTTCGCTCACAGGAATTGCACGCCACGATTTAGGTAGGTCATCAAGATCTAACTTAACAATTAATTCTTCAGGCACATCAATTTGATATAAATCATATTGATCTATTATAGTCGGATCATTATTAACATGGACGAACACTTCAAGCGCACACAACGATTCAGATTCAGCAAAATATAATGCTTCAGTACCTTTTGAGTTCCATCTACCACCATATAACTTTGCACCGATAGGACTAAATGGCGAGTCAGCAAACTTTTTCTGTGTCAATCGATACAACTTCACTATGAAAACACTCCATGCTCAACTCGCCCGATTAAATCTTTCACTATCTCAAAATCTACTGTGGTTGAAACCATATCTAAAGGTCTTTTACCTCCTAGACCGTAAACACTCTCGCGCATCCATTCAAGCGCACGTTTTTCATCATTAAAAAGTTCAGTAGCAAGCTTTATCAACATGGCTAATCGATAAATAGCATCACTTTCTTGCGTTGTGAAACGTTCGTCATTTTTTAATCTGCGCTTAATAGTACTCACAGGAATATGAGTTACATGATGAAATTCAATTTGTGATAGTTGTGTTCTCTTTATAATGTTTTTATATACTTTAGGTTTAAAGCCTTGATGTACGGCATCCGTTCTTGCATCTTCAATGCCAAGTGCAAACCAGAAGTTATTCTTTGGTCCACATTTAGGTTT
Organism: Vibrio sp. SS-MA-C1-2; assembly: GCF_021513135.1. Taxonomy (NCBI): domain Bacteria; kingdom Pseudomonadati; phylum Pseudomonadota; class Gammaproteobacteria; order Vibrionales; family Vibrionaceae; genus Vibrio; species Vibrio sp. SS-MA-C1-2. The sequence goes on along the minus strand of NZ_CP090982.1, from coordinate 198,403 downwards.
AAATGTTTGGATTGTTGTCGCAACCATAACAGCCTCACTAATTTAACGGCTCATTTTATCCTACCAATATAGACCATTTGAACCTAATTTTCAATTTTATCTGGTTAACCAGTAAAAATATCGTCTTACTAGTGTCAATTGGTCCTGTTAGCACAGGTTTGGCATCTTCAGCCTATCTAAAATTAAGTAAACCACTTAAATTAAGGATAGACCGCCATGCAGCTCAAACCTCTTATTTTTCTAATTTCGACACTAACGGTATCAACTACATCATTTGCGCATGAAATGACGCAACAGCAATTTGATAAAATGCTAAATGAAGCGTTAGCTAATGATCCAACCATCTTGATGAAGGGAATTAAAACCGTTCAGATCTATGCCAATGAGCAAAAGCGACAGCAAGAAGCTGCCAAGATTGCTCATTTGCAGGATGAGTTGTATCACGGTAAAAACACACCGGTTCACAATCGACTGGGTGAAGTCTCATTGGTGGAATTTTTTGATTATCGCTGCGGTGCATGTAAAGCGAATATGAAAACGATGAAAACAATCATTCAGGACTATCCTAATGTTCGAGTAGTCTTCAAAGATGTTTCTATTTTAGGTCCAGAGTCAGAAAAATTGGCTAAAGTCGCCTTGGCTGTAAATCAAATTGATTCAACAAAATACCCTGCATTCCATACAGAGCTTATGTCCATGAGTGCGCCATCACTGGAAAAATCCTACAAGTTAGCTAAACTTTTAGACATTGATACACAACAACTCATCGATGTTTCAAACTCTAAACAAATCGCAGATCAACTTGCTGCAAATAATCGTTTATTTGCAGAGCTTGGCCTACGAGGAACACCAACCATGTTTGTTGAGGATACGAAATTTGGTGGCGTGACAGGAATTACAGAGTTACGCCCAGTAATAAACAGCTATATGAAAAACTGAGGTTAGTTCTGGTTCGACGGAGTTATGAGCTGGCGTTAAAACCTCAACAGCTTTCCATATGGAAGTGGGAGTTTTATTATTTTTTGAGTAGGTTTTCTCAACTACCGTCGCCCGATGTACTCGACTTTTTCTTGCCAACTACCCTCGGCACGATAAAAGAAAGTGCCTTGAATAAGCCTCAATCATGACTTGGGGCTTTTTTTCGCACAGGCAAACTTCACTGTATATCCAACCATATAAACAAGTCTATAAGATGCTGCATGATAGTGGACAAATGCGAGTTTTGTTACTACATTGAATGTATGCACAAGCAACCAGTTTTCTAAAATCTAAGCTTTTCTTCTAATGATTCATTTCATTTTTTGATCTTGCCTTAGTTGGGTGTCGTTCTCATTAACTACGATCAGTCCTTGACTGCCACATTGGTTTTTTAAACCTGAAACCATTGTCTGAGTATTGTTCAACACACTCTAATGAGTGTTCAAAGTAGCACTTATTAGAGTGTGTTGGGCGATACACTATTTCATCGGGCGATGGAATAATCATCTTAGGAAGATGATTATTGAATAGCGAAGTGAGTTAGGAACTTACTTCGCTATTTTTTTTAAAAACGAATGATCTAGTCCTGTTAGCAGCCTTATGTTCCCCCACAGTCGTTTAAAATGGAAGTAAGAGGTAAGCAGAAGGAGTTATAAAAATGACTCAATTTATCATTGCTGTTGCAATCATTGTACTAATTCAACTCGCCATAGCTCGCAGCAAAATCAGAAGTGCTATCTATTTTACGACTGGCTGTATTGGCGCACCTACCCATGAATTTGCACATTACTTAGCGTGCAAACTAGTTGGGTTTCCCGTTGTGCAAGTTAAGCTATTCCAGATGCCAACACCAACCGATGCACGGCTTGGTTACGTCGAATTCGTTCCCACGCGAGGATTTGGTTCTGGTGTTAAATCTATCTTGGTTGCCATTGCACCACTCCCCTTCGGCATTTTACTACTTTATGCAGCGAGCCAAGTCACCGAGTACTCTCTTTTGATTGATGTGCTTTATCAAGCCAACTCGGTCACTGAATATTACTATGCAATTAATCTTTGGATGAGTCAGGTGGATACACTCTTTCTTTTGGGTCTATACATGCTCGCCTCAATTACTCTATACATGTTGCCAAGTGTCGCAGATATCCAAATTGCAGTAAGAGGCGTATTTGATTTTGTTATTATCGGCGCCATCATAATCACTGTATTTTCAATATCTTACAGCCAGATATTTTTAAACCTTAATCATCTATTGCTCTTTTCAAGTCAATTCATGTTCTTAGGAGCCGTATTATCTCTGCCTATCTTGCTCATTGCGCTCATCACCAAAAATTGAAAAAGATACTAATATTTTTTTTGGATGATGGTGAGAAGTACACCATAAGAGGACAGAAACGGACAAATTAGGACGTATTATGATGATTAAACATTTTATGATTGCGACGGCCATTGCGAGCCTTGTTGGTTGTTCTGCTAAAACAGCTCAAGAAGCACACCATGAGCAGGTAGAAAAGAAAAATGAGCAGGTTGCACAATTAATTGATAACAACATCTCAGAAATTCCGACTTGGTACATGCAAGTACCAGAAGGCAATGAAAAAGGTTTTTATGGTACAGGCACAGGATTAAGTTCATCTATTTACTCAGCTCGGAATAAAGCCTGGTCTAGAGCCACAGGCAACATTGCCAATGCGTATAAAACAGAAGTTGCCAAGCTCAACAAAGATTATGTATCGAGCACCACATCAAATATTACCGATGGCGACTTAACACAAGAAGACAGTGAAACCACTATCAATGCCTTCTCCAACGAGAATCTTGGTCACCTTCGCATTGTTGATTACAAGATTTTACGTGAAGGGACACAATACCGTGTTTACCTACTCGCTTATGGTAGTCATCAAGAGTTCGATCCAAATGAGTTGCTGCACAATGTACGTCAAAATTCAGCCAACGCTCATGTTGAGTTAATGGATCGCGTCGATAAAAACACGGCCAAAGAGTAATGATCGGGGGATATCGTGGTCGATTTATACCTTTATTTTCAGCTGTTAAATGCTACCGTAACCTGAACAACAATAGTTTCTCGGTAGTAGCAACAACTGGCATATATAAAGGTAAAGTGATCGGCCACTTTTCAACTGTTTCTCTTGTTCAAGATGGCGAGACTCCCATGTTTAAGGTATCCAAAGCAGGACTTTCGCGCTGTCGAGATACTGGCAATAGGTCAGTCCATGCTTATGTGCTCGGCATCATTACAGCCGTTAATGCAACTGAGCCTCCGCCTTTTAAGGCAAGTGTTGAGTTTAGCTATAACCCTTTTCGTGAGGGAAAATTTGTTAATTCAACGACTAGATTACCTGTTGTTGAAGGCAATGCAGTGTACCTTTCTTTGAAGTTAAACTTGATAGGAGAATTAGTCAATGAATGCGATAAATCACCAGCTAACAACGGGAGCCGCTTATGCGATAGCGTACAATAGTGGCTTACCTTTATTCTCTTTTATGAGTCTTCCAGAAGGCATCACTTTAGCTATGGTTGGTGCATTATTGCCGGACATAGATTGTCGCACTTCGCGCATTGGTAGGCTTGTTCCTTTCCTCTCTATTCCAATTCAAAATCTGCTCGGTCATCGCGGCGCATTTCACTCGTTATTAGCAGCTGCGTTGCTTCTCTATTCCACCGTTGAAATCATCGGTGAGAACTGGGCATACAGTCTCACATTTGGTTATGTCATGCATCTTATCGGTGACAGTTGCACCAAAGCTGGCGTTAATTACTTCTGGCCACTAACCACTCGCTACCGTTTTCCTATTTTGATTGCACGTAATCCAACGTTTGAGTACATCACCAGTATGTCAATGCTAGTGATAGCCTATATCAGTTTTCTTTAACTAAAATAGTTTATCCCAATGAGTAATTGCTAAATAAAGCAGAATAAGCCAACCCCAATATAGCTAAAATTATTTCTACATAAGTGTATTTACTCATAAAACCTCTAAACCTCATTCATTATTAACTACAACTACCATTCTTATATTACAGCTTTATGACAAGTCATAAACAACATTAGTTTTCATTATTAATAACTGAGTTTGTTTTTTTAGTTGGTATAGTGGCGGAAATTTTTCCTCAGGTTTAATATGAATCAGTATATTTCAGCGATAAAACGTGTTTTTTCAACGCTTCCGAAAGTTGAGCAAATACTACATGGATTAACTGTACTTTGGGTTTTAATCCAAATTCTTTCGTCAGGATTAATGCATATAAATCATCACGCTATTTGGGCAGATATCTCTACATTAAGTCTCATACATATATACAGTGGTATACTTTTATTGCCTATTTGCTTGCTATTTGTTTTTATTATCATCAAACGTCGAACATGCAAAGATCTTTATCCTTGGGGATTCAAATACTTTTATCAATTAAAAGTTGATTTACTTATTCTCAAGCAATGCAAGTTACCCCAGCCTTCTCCAAGTGGTTTAGCTGCAACAGTTGAAGGTTTCGGATTATTAGCTTTGCTATCATCCTTGTTGACCGGTGTTGCTTGGTTTGTTGCTATAAAAGCTGGGCTTGATGCATCTTTTTTTCTTACTATTCATAAAACTACGGTTGGCTTAATTGAAACTTATTTCTATGCTCATGGTCTGATGGGGGTATTACATATACTCGTAGAGACAAGAAGGTATAAAAAGTCATCTATGCTATAAATATACGTCTTTTAGTAATAAACATATTCCATTAGATTCATTAAAAGTATTTTCATTATATTGTCAATACGTACTTATTTTACAAAAAGGTAAAGAGGAACATTATGACCGAATTAGTTTCAGTAGTTATCCCTGCAAAGAATGAGCAAGGAAATATTGGTCAACTGATAACAGAAATCCATCAAGCACTTAACCTTTCAACTAACTTTGAAATTGTGATTACGGATGATGGAAGTACTGATAATACAGTCACTGAAGCCCTTTCAACTGCAAAAGCATTAAATTGCTCACTTCAAATCATTAAACATCAATATAGTTGCGGTCAAAGTACGGCTGTTCACTCTGCAGTTAAAAATGCCAAGGGTTCAGTTATTGTCACATTGGATGCCGATGGCCAAAATAATCCAGCAGATATTCCAGAAATGTTGGAATTAACTGAATGTATTACCAATCATCATTACTGTATAGCAGGTTATCGCAATAAACGTAAAGATACTCAATGGATACGATTTCAATCAAAAGTTGCGAATAAAATTAGACAAAGCTTGCTAAATGATGGTGTTCCCGACTCTGGATGTGGTCTTAAAATCTTTCCTAGAGATACCTTTTTAGCGCTGCCTTACTTTGACCATATGCATCGTTTCCTTCCGGCCTTAATTAAGCGTATAGGAGGGGAAATTAATATATTCCCAGTTGATCATCGAGATAGAATGGAAGGGACGTCCAATTATACAGCATGGAATCGTGTGTGGGTGGGAATTGTTGATATTATCGGAGTGATGTGGCTAGTTAAAAGAGCGAAGAAACCTACGTATACCATTGAGCATGTTGAATAATTAGTTATGAATAAATGGTTAAAATCAATAATGATATTTCTAATTATCATTGGTTTATATTTTTTATCAAAAAATGCCTTTTTACAACATTTGCTTAATAACCAGTGGCTTTATCATTATGTAAGTAGTCATGGTACGACAGGTCATATTATCTTGTTCTTATTTGCAATGCTATTAGTCGGGGTTGGAGGGCCTAAGCAAATTATTGCGTTTTCCTATGGTTTTATTTATGGCTTGAGAGAAGGGGTATTATTGACAATGGCAATCTATATGCTTGTGGCTGTACTAACCTATAGCTTTTCATCGTTCTCTTTACAGTCATATTTCAGCCATCATTCGTCAAAAAAAATACAGAAGTTCAAACAGTTTATAGGGGATAAAGCATTTATCAAGGTGTTGATATTACGAATTTTCCCCATTGGAAGTAATTTGGCTACAAACCTTTTTGCTGGAAGTTTAGGTATTCCTTTTCTCTCTTTTATTAGTGCCAGCTTTATTGGGTATATCCCCCAAGTTATCATATTTTGTTTAGCTGGAACGGGAGTTAGTGATACGAATCACTTACAGTTAAGTATCAGTCTTGGACTTTTCTTTATTAGTCTTGTACTCACTGCTTATCTTTATAAGCACCATGTGAAATCGATGATAGTGATGGATAATCAGTAACAATTCGAACTATAGTTTACTTTATCAATATGAGTAATTCTTTGGAGTAAAGAACATTGAATCAAATTCAACATCGAAAGCCCCTTATAGTGACGCTATTCTTCGCGCTAGTCATAATATTTATTGGTATTTCTATTCGCCCCCTACTACCAATTGATGAAACTCGTTATGTATCTGTCGCTTGGGAAATGTGGATGAATAATAATTGGTTAGTCCCACATATTAATGGCGCAACATATGCACACAAACCCCCAATGATGTTTTGGTTAATTAATATCACATGGGGGATTTTTGGTGTTTCAGAGTTAGCAACACGACTTATTGTTCCTTTTTTATCACTAATCAATTTCGTGTTAATTTATCATTTAGCAAAAAAAGTATACCCAAAGAATGATGGGGTATCATATAGTCCATTACTTCTACTCGGTTTTTCTGGCTGGTTACTTTATAGTTCACTGACAATGTTTGATTTACTATTAACTGTGGCAGTGCTAAGTTATCTATTATCTAGCTATCAATTTGCATTAACGTATAAATCAAAATATGTTTATATTTCCGGTATTGCGCTAGGTATAGGGCTATTAACTAAAGGCCCTGCTGTCTTTATTTATACACTTCCTTTATTTTTAACCTATCCATTTTGGTCTCATACTGAAATGATAAACAATAAAACATGGTTTAAAAAAGGATTTATCTCAATTGGTCTTGCGGTAGTTATCCTATTGCTTTGGGTAGTACCAGCCGTGATTGTGGGAGGTGCAGAGTATCGAAATGAATTACTTTGGGGGCAAACAGCAGGAAGAATGGTTCATTCTTTTGCACATGCTCGTCCAATCTACTGGTATCTTCAAGTTTTACCTGTATTAACTCTACCTTGGATTGTTTTACGGGGATTTTGGCAAAGAAATACTTGGCGATTAATATCATTAGGTGATCGTTATACGCTCATCGGTTTCGCCTCAACATTTGTTCTTTTCAGTTTAGTGAGTGGAAAACAGATACACTACCTATTTCCAACGTTTCCAATGTTAGCCATCTATATCTCTTCAAAATTAAATCTACAATATAAATTTGTTAGAGAGTATGGGCTAATTGCCTTATTGCTAAGTTTATCTATAGCAATGCTATCTAGCCGATTTTGGGTTCATTATGTATTTACAACGGTTAGTGATGTCCATGTTTATGAAATTTTGTTTATTGTCCCTTTGATATTCTGTTGGTTACTGTATAAAGGTGAGAAACTTGGAAAATATTACTTATCCATACTCTTTCTATCCTTACCTTTATCAATCATGGCAACCTTAGCTACCACAAGCCCAATGTTATACAGCGCTTATGATACTAAGCCAATGTCAATGGCTGTTAAAGCTGAACAAGATAAAGGAACGGAGGTAGCGTATTTGGGAGACTATCCTGATACCTATCAGTTTAATGGTAGATTAACTCACCCTTTAACGTTAATTAAGGGACAAGACACAATGACGTGGCTAGCAGAACACCCTGATGCAGTAATTGTTTATACAGTTAAACATAAAGAAAAAATAGAAAATAAGGCTATATTCATTCATACGTTTCGTAATCGCTATCAAGCCTTAATTAAGGCTTCAACATTATATGATTATCTAAAGGAAAGTGATTAAGTTAAAAACTAAATTACTAACTTTTTGCTTAATGATGTCGTGGACGAGTAGATTCGTCCATAACTCAGAATATCCTTACATTTTGATTGACCCTTAATATATTGGATACCTAACACACTTTTGTCCAAAAATGAGTTACAACACAAGAAATCCTATCTAAATTTTGCATAGCACTCATTATACGAATTGAGAAAGGTCGATCATTGCGACCTTTTATATATAATGCTACGATAGTGTCATTACATATGTATATACAGGTGGGTTATATGGCTACAGTTAATGTGCGTGTTGATGATGATCTCAAAGCTGAATCATTTAAGGCTTTAGAAGAACTTGGTGTATCACCGTCAGAACTTTTACGACAAACGTTAGAATATGTTGCAACAAATAAACGACTTCCTTTTAAAACATTACTAGTTACTGATGAAGATGCAGATTTAATTGATCTAGTTAATAAACGATTACAGTCACCCAAGCCAGTAAAGGTTTCTTTAGATGACCTATGAGTTAGAGTTTGATAATAGAGCTTTAAAAGAATGGGGGAAGCTAGATTCTGAAGTTAAGAAGCAGTTCAAAAAAAGTTATCGAAGGTTTTAATTTCACCTAAAATTGAAGCTAATAAACTTCGTGAATTGCCATCATGTTATAAAATTAAACTAAGAAAATCTGGCCATAGGTTAATCTATCAAGTTCAAGATGAACGAGTCGTTATTTTTGTCGTGGCTGTAGGAAAAAGAGATAAATCTAAAGCTTATAAAAATACATCAAATAGAGTTTAAAAACCGCATTAACAGCTTTTTATTGAAGTACATCAAACAAGCTTCTGCGTTAACTAGTTATTTCCTTCCTAAATGGCAGCCCATACCTTCTCCACACCACCACCGATAGAACTTCTTCCTAAACAGGGCTAGGCTTTCTTTTCCTCCGTTGGCTCGATGATCCCGCAATGCGCTTGAATCGAAAAGGCAGGGCAAATTTGACCGCCTTAGGAGCAACCTCATCGATTATTAGCCATAAGGTATATTAATTAAACCTGTGATGATTGGTAAACAAGAAGAGTGTCAGCATGATTATCTATTTTAAGACTTTTTATTTGCCTCACCTTTTCATAGAGTCAACTACAATCAATATATGCAAAATAATTTAATTAATTTCTTGAACTACTCTATAGAAAAAAGAAGCTGAATTATCAGCTTTTTTTGTTCACATCCATGTAACAACTCTCAACTCAAAATTTGTTAAATGAATTTTAATGTTTGTTATAATTCAATTTGCTCGAAAAAATGTGGTAGTGATAATTCAGTTTTGTTGCTGACAACCCAAGAATAAACATGCAAGTTCTCATTTGTTAGTGCTTTAATTCGATGATCGGTTTCAATATTATTTTTACGTGTTTGCTCCCAAATTTTCGAAACCCTTCTATGAAATGTTAATAATACTCTATCATTCTCAGAATCAAAGACCAATGTTCTGACAAAATTACCAACAGCCTGTTTCTTGAAGCTCTCTTCATTTTTAGGGTAAAAAAAGTATTTCATGTATTCTCCTAAACTATAACTCCCAGTTAAGTAATCACTAAAAATATCAAACTCGATGAATCACTCTTAAACCTTCGTTATGCGTATCACCTTTCTCTGATTTCAACAATATAATCAGGTGCATCTTCCCACCTAATTGTTTTCAATGATCCAGTACAACCACTACGTGTCGTCCTATAACTTGTAATACCAGTAACCTTTTTATCTGTAAACCAAATAATTTTATGATCGTTATATCCAAAACCAGCTCCAGAGACACAGTATTGCCAAGCTTCTTTTTGCTGTTCAAATTGTCGATCATAAGGAAGCCCTAAAATATCTATTACTTTCTCTTTTGAGTCTCCAGCATTAATTAATATCGTTTTATTATCTAGAGTCCCGCATCCACTTAGGACAACAGATATTAAAAGGAGCAACAGGAGTTTTTTCATTAGTTTCTACCTCACATATCGATATACTATACTGATTAAAACAATCTAACACGTTTTTGTCCATATTCGAGTTAGGAAGTAAGTAAACTGCCCAACTCATTCCTGCCCCTTTCTGTATTTAGACTGATTATTGTCTCATTTCAACAAGCCGTAATTTGACCAAGTTTTTCTCATGTATGTAAAGTGTTCAAAGAATCGAGGGAACATCAGTATATCTTTGATTATTTACGACTATTAATCAATGTATAATGTTTTTATTAATTTCAGTAAAACCTTAGGAAGTGGCATGTACGAGAGCAAATCAAGCGCAATAACCTATACAGGATATGAATATCAAACACTACATGGTGTTAAATTGTTAGCTAGTTGGTTAAATTCTCCAACTAGATACAAGCGCATTGGTTTCGAGGTCGATGACTCTGAAGACTGTATTCCCCAAGGTATTGATGACATCGTTTGTGAGCGGCAAAATTTAAAGCGTGATTATATACAAGTGAAATTCACTCCAAATACTGATAACAATCTGCTTTCTTGGGAGTGGTTACTGAAAAAAAGTGGAAAAACGGAAAGGTCACGTACTTTACTTCAAAAATTTTCAGATGCAATTGATGATATTTCAATTGAAAACACAGGAAGTGTTATTTTACTCACGAACAAAATACCAGAAAGAGACGTTGAATGTGCGTTAAATGATAATAAAATTATTTACGATCTAATACCTATAGAAACACAAGATGAAATAGTAATGCAACTTGGTAGTGAAGAAAAAGCTAGACTCTTATTTTCTATTCTAGACGTGCATCACAGTGACCTAAGTTATAAAACATTAAGTATCGATATAGAAGAATCATTAAGAAAGTTAACCGATGAGGCTGGCGTACACCGTCTAATTAATAAATCTAGGGACTGGTCTAAATTTAAAAATCAGCCGACTGAAGGTGGTTGGATTACGCTCGAAGATATAAGGGGCGTGATATCTACAAAACGTCCAGAGCCAATACCTCAAAGTTTTATTATTCCAGAGCACTATGTGTTACCGGATGAAGATTTTCACCAATATTTTCTACAAAAAATCATCCAACTTGAATCGAATATACATGTACTTACAGGCTCCCCAGGTAAGGGGAAAAGCACTTATTTAAGTTATTTCTGTGAGGAATTAAAAGAGTATAAAATCCCATATGTGAGACACCATTATTTTCTTTCGTTAGACGATCGAACCAATGACCGTTTAAGTCCAAGGGTAGTTTCTGAAGATTTGATGACTCAAATTACGAGTAAATATGATGCTGGAGATTTAAATAGATATGAATCTGAAAATTTAAATTTAGCGTTAAAAGAATGTGGAGATTTTAGCAAAAAAAACAAAACTCCTTTTGTCGTTATTATCGATGGTTTAGATCATGTGTGGCGGGATAATAATAAAAACAAAAAACCACTTGATGAGTTATTCAATCAGTTAATTCCCACCCATGATAATGTTGTTTTAGTTATAGGCACGCAACCTGTAAATGAAGCCATGCTGCCAGATTCATTGATTAGAGAATGCCCAAAAAGTGAATGGGATGAGTTACCTGCAATGACAGGTAATGCAATAAAAAGCTATTTGGAGTATCAATTAAAATCAAACCGTCTTAAGCAAACGTTCCATGAGGAAATCAAAGATGAAGTTTTAAACGAATCTGCCGAAGCTCTTGCATCAATTACAAATGGTTACCCATTGCATGTTATATATTCGTGTGAATATTTAATCTCGTCAGGAAATGGGCTTTCTAAATATGCCATAGAACAGCTCCCTCCATGTGAAGACGGTAAAATTGAAACTTATTACAAATCGATTTGGCGTACATTGAATGGTCCTCAAAAAGATATTTTACACTTATGCTGTGACTTTAATTTTCTTTGGCCACAGAATTCATTTTCTGACCTGTTGGAAGAGAACCCTCTTAACACTCCTAGTGTTGATGGCGTTGTACATTTACTTCATGATTCATTATCTGGCTTGAGACCTTTTCATGAAAGTTTAATTGTATTTGTTAAAACCGTTGCTGAACATGAAGCTAGAGTTGAGAAGCTCTTACCCAAAGTATGTCATTGGCTTGAAAATAGTGCTCCAGAGCATATTAATGCATGCTGGCTTTGGCTATGTAAAGGACGTTTAGGTGACGAAATACCTCTTAGAGAAGGCATAACTAGAACGTGGGTACTTGAACGATTATCTGAAGGTTATGATGACAGTAGTATTTTAAGGTTACTTGAATGCGCGGAGCATTATGCGTTTATGGAGTTTAAGTTCGATGAAGCTTATAGCCATCGTTCTTTAAAAACGCGGTTGATTAATGGTCCAAATTTTCAGCTCGAGGACTTATCAAATTTGCGGATAAGCAGTTTAGTTTCTGCTCCTTCGTGTTTGATAAATGAACTAATAGCAATGAAAGCTGAGTATTCACCTAAGATGCTGTCTATCTTAGCAATTACTCTTTGGTATAGAGAGGATGAATATAATGCTAAAAAAATTACTAAACTAGCCCTTAGTCGTCACCGCAGTGAATTAGATATATATAGCTCGAGAATGCAAAGTAATAGCCGTTCTGACGATTTACTTCTTATTCGAGCATCTGTGATAACTGAGTGTTTTGATGGAGCATGGTTAAGCAATAATGAACACATACTTAAATGGCCTACCGAATATATAAATGAGTTTATTACTGCTGTAAAAATTAAAGGTGACTTAAGATTACTAATCAACTTGCATAGTAAGGTTACCAATGAAAACACTAAATATTTAATCGAAACTGCGACGATCATGTTAAGTATTGTGGAAGAGGTAGATTTAACAGCTTGGAAAGAATTTAATAATTTTAAACATAGTCATCTATCAATCTTATATAAGGAAGTAGGTAAAGTTAAACAACTACCTATCTCTACTACTGTGTCGGGGCGGGGGAATATAGCGTCTAAAGTTTCTTACGATGAGTGGTTTTATGAAAGTTTACTTGTTCGTTTGAATGCCTGTGGTGACTTCTGCTGGCTTTCTGTAAACGTAGAGCGTGAACGAATCGATCTGTCTAAATATTACAAACAGCTTTGTATTTTTGCTGATATGTTCTCTGAGATTTTTATAGAACACGGAGAAGTAACTTTTGATGACTTATGTTTCATGAGCACTGCTATAGAAGAAAGTACCTCAACAAATTGGAACACAAGGCGAGAAGATATTAAATTTAAGCGAGATTGGATACGTATCGCAGCAAATTGTGCGGTAGTGTTCAGTCGAAGTAAGATTGATTATACCACATTAAAAAATGCATTCGAAATTGATATATTAGACATTGAATGGTTTAGGCTTTGGTACTATGAGAGTGGAGACAACTTACTTACTGATGAAGCTGTAAATCTATTAATTGAAAAAGATATTACTCACCAAGCTCATACATTAGAGGATACGAATGCTAGAACAAATAGAAATGTGGAACTAGCTTCAATTGCTTTACGTCATGCTAATTATGATTCGATGAAATGGCACACTAAGCTGTCATGGGATTACGTATTAGGCTATGTACACCATAAAGACATGACGATTAATGATACTATAGAAGCTATAGAATACATTGCGGATAGAGATCTTAACAAGGCTGTCAATTTATTAGAGCGGGTAGCTCCTTTAGCCTTTAATGTGTGCGAGTTTACTGATGGTGACCATACTCGGTTTGCTTTATCTGATATTGCTAGGATTAGCGCTAAATACAATATTTCTGCAATAGTTTCAAAATACAATCAGGAAGTTAATGACGGAGAGTGGTATCACGCAGATACTTCTCTTGAATACTTTTTGAAGTACACAGATCTTTCATCAATTTTCGCGAAAGCACTTTCTTTCACTGGGTTAACGAATGACCAGTTGAAAATCATATCGAGTCGAGCAGGTGATGGGGATTTATCTGCTCAAAATATAATTGACGAGTTAAACCTCTCTGGTATTGAAATTTCCATAGACGAAAATAAAGAAGAAGATGTAGCGAAGGATGAAAGTAAGTTAAATCCTGCTGATTATCTTCCTAGCCAATTTGATATTCTGTTAACTTGTCGACCTTCGAAAGAGTTTTATTTAATGTGGTATAACTTCTGGCTTACTAGAGGAGAAGAGTCAGAGTTAGTAAATCATCTATATTCTATTTTATTGGAAAAAGAGCTAGATCTAGGGAATTCTAAATATCTTCTAGACCCTTTATTTGTTAGTTGTAGACAAATATATGGACCTCGGAAAGCGTTTAACGTACTTGTGAAAGCTCAAGTCGAAATGCGAGGCTGGTCTTCTTGGTATGAGACTTCAGAAGCTTCACTTGATAGACTTAAAAAGGTGGCTAAACATTATCCAAGCAGAGTTAATGCATTCTTGTATAAAACTACCACTCAGATTGATCCTTGGAGCAAAGAGGTAGGTAATTTAATCATCCCTAATAAAACATTAGCATTCCTCTTAGCCGAAGCTAAAAGAGTAGATGAAGCTAATTCATTAGCTTTATCAATGATTTGTGAAATTGAAAAAGAAACTGCTAATTTACCTTTAGTACAACCTAATTGGTCATGGGTAGTTGGGGAATCCGAAGATATAAAAAATGCAAAAATATTGATTAGTCGACTTGCCTGGCCTGTACCTAAAATTAAACTCCAAGTTGCTAGCCAAATAGCTGGTTTACTCTGTGACAAAACTCATACAGTTAACCTCGAGAGGCTATTGCTTTCTGAATTAGCAACAAAATTATTAGAATCAGAAGTTGTTGAAATACTAGTGGTATTCTGGTTGGCAAAGCAGAAAGGCTATGAAGCAAAAGAAAATATAGCTTCTTATATAAAAGCTCGCTCTAGACTCTCAGATATGATTTTAGATGTAATACTGTCGAAAATTGATGGCTATGGTAAATATGCAAAAGAACTCGTACCTGATTTTAATGATTATGCAAATGATTTTGGCTTTCAGAAAGCGCAAGGAACCGAAGTACCACTAGCCTTCCATTCTGAGTTAGAAAATCTAGAAAGAAAAACTGGAATTCCTTTCTTGATTTTATATCGCTCAGAATGGATAAACAGTTGTGAGAGGATAAAACCTCGTTGGGATAATATTGATTATTTTCTGAGTAGTGATCGTAAAAGTACTGGTAATTTTTTTACTCGTAATAGTCATCGAGGTCGGTCAGCATTTCTCAATGTTCTAAATATAGCGGAAAACGTATTTGGCATGCCTCGTGATTATTCAGAATCGGTTTCTACTCTTGCTTTTCCTGTAGAGCCTGTATATATATCATCTATTCAGAATAAGCCAGTTTGGCTACCTGAATGGGAATTTGGTCAAGATGTATCTGAAAGTAATATACGTAAATATTTAGGTAATTGTATAACTAATTATAGTGAGGTTTTGGATCTTGGGGCGTTGTCGTTTCCTCTCAAGATTGATTCAAACAAGTGGATCGATATAACGATTCTTTTAGCGAAAAAAACAAATCAATATGATGTGGATTTTAATATATCACGTGGTGATATTGGATTTAGTTTTGGAGATAAACTAAGGACTGATTTACAATTTGAGACCAAACTTAGCTCTTACAGTAAGTATGATAACTGCCACCCATTATTTGGTACTATTCATCCTCTTACAAGGATAGGGTATTGGCAAATTGATCTTGAATCGAGAGGGCTGTATATACCGCTAACTGATGAAAAAATCAACGCTAAACATAATGCTTTTCAAACATCACTTTTTTTGGGTGAGAAACAGATTGCAGAGTCTATATTTTGGCCTTCAGTACATTCTTTATCTCACCCAAAAAAAATCAAATCACTATATGGCACGTGTACCATATTCGATCACAATAATAATGCATGGTTAGAAAGAGAGTTACAAGATAAGCCAGATATTTATCTCTGTTCTGTATCAGTTTTAACTCGAGAAAATCACTATGATGATTTCAATATTGATGAATATAATTTTAGTCTTGACCAGTACTAGCTAATGTTAATCGGGGCGAGGAAATCTGCTAAGCTCCCTCGTTTCTCCTACAAAATCTAATGAGTATTACCATTGATTAATATAATAACCTTAAGCTTTTTTTGTCCATATATGGTTTTGGATGAGTAAGCGTTCTAACTCACTTTTGTCCAGAAATGAGTTAGGTTGAGGGTAAGCTTTGTAACTCGTTTCTGTACAAAGGTGTGCTAAAGATTGTTCTGGCTAACTCGTTGAATGGCCCCAAAGCGTGTTAAAGTAAAAGAAAGGAAAATTATTCAATTATATATAAACAAACACCCCTTTATTGAGCTGATTAAGGGATGTTTGTTAATTCTGAGAGTTTATTTGAACAAGGTTATAGTTTAGCAAACTTATACGTTCGATAACCGCCGATTAAATTCTTCGCTTTATAGCCATTGTTGACTAATTGACGATATGCAACGTTACCGCGCAACCCAACTTGACAGTAGATAATGATCTCTTTTTCTTTTGGCAGCTCGTTAAGTCGATTTCTTAACTGATCCACTGGAATATTGATGGCACCAGAAATATAACCAACTTTTTCTAACTCTTCCGGGTTTCTTACATCTAGCAACAGTTGATTTCCATTTAAGTGATCGATTTCATCAAAATGGATGGGGTCTGTATCACCTTTTAAAATATTGCTAGCAACAAAAGCGACTTGATTGATCACATCTTTAGCACTACCGTAAGGGGGCGCATAAGTTAATTCCAAATGTTGTAACTGTCCAACAGTCATTCCTGCACGTTGTGCTACCGCCAGAATATCAATACGCTTATCGACACCATCCTTACCAACAGCTTGAGCTCCGAGTATTTTTCCGTTTTGAGGCGCAAACAACAATTTTAATGATACCGTTTCAGCCCCGGGATAATAGCTCGCATGGCTTGCCGTATGAACATATGCTTTTTGGTAAACCATCCCCTCTTGTACAAGCTGTTTCTCATTTTTCCCTGTTGATGCAACAGCAAGATCAAAGACCTTACAGATCGCAGTGCCTTGTGTGCCATGATAAGCTTCTTGACGTCCAAACATATTATCAGCCGCCATTCGCCCCTGACGATTTGCAGGACCAGCAAGAGGAACTAGACCAGATTTTCCCGTGACAAAATCTGCATCTTCAATTGCATCACCCACAGCAAAAATAGCAGGATCACTTGTTTGCATATATTTATTTGTAGAGATACCACCAAAATCACCCAGTTCCAAACCAGCCGTTTTAGCTAATTGATTATCTGGTTTTACACCAATCGCCATAATAAGTAAGTTTGTTTCTAGACGACTCTTATTCGAAAGTGTCAATGAGAGGGTTTTGTCTTTGTGCTCAACTGCTGAAAGTGCCACACTTAGCTGTAAATCTATATTTTTTTCTCTAATTTCAGTATGCACGAATCCAGCCATTTCTCTATCAATTGGAGTCATCACCTGATCGGCCATCTCAATTAACGTTGTTTTAATGCCTAATTGATGAAACGCCTCTACCATTTCTAAACCAATAAAACCACCACCAACAACCGTTGCATGTTCTGGTCTGTTCTTCTCAATGGTTGAAATAATTTTATCCATATCGGGAATATTACGTAGTGAATACGTTAAAGGGTTATCCAACCCTAGAATCGGAGGAATAACAGGTGAAGCACCTGGACTTAATAAGAGAAAGTCATAATTTTCTTGATATTGTGTATTATCCAATAGATTTTTGATCGTCACTTGCTTCTTTGAACGATCAATAGCAATCACCTCATTCATCACTCTTACATCGACATTAAATCGTGCAAGAAAGCTTTCCGGCGTCTGTAATAATAGGTTTTCTCGTTTTGGTATATCGCCACCAATATGATAAGGCAAGCCGCAATTTGCAAATGAGATATAAGGTCCTTTTTCAAAGATAACGATTTCAGCGTCTTCACTTAATCTTCGTGCTCTGGCAGCAGCGGAAGCACCGCCAGCAACACCACCCACAATAAGGATTTTAGGCATTTTAAATTCTCCAAAAATAAATTAACCATTTCCACCTAACCATCTGCATACACTTACTGCTTTTTCATGATTAGTTGCTATAAATTGATAATAGCACTAAAATTAGGAATGACTAATATATATTTTACTAATTTAATAAACTCTAAATTAGCTTGACTTAATATATGGGTTTACTAAACTAGTAAAAAACATTCAAAGTGGTGAATCATGGATATTGCAGAATTAAGACCAAAGGCAGCACAAGTTTCGGAACAACTGAAAGTGATGGCACACCCTGAAAGGCTCCTTGTATTGTGCACATTAATGGGTGGTGAAGTAGGGGCGGGTGAGTTACAAAAAACCTCCGAACTTAGCCAATCTGCATTTTCTCAACACTTGAGTGTTTTAAAAAAGCACAATTTGGTTAGTGTTAGAAAAGAGTCGCAACAGGTTTTTTATTCACTTGCTGATGAAAAAATTCGACAATTAATTGGTTGTCTTCACTCAATTTACTGTGTTTAAGGTTAAATGATGACATTTCAACTTCCTTGGCTGTCACTATTTGGTGGCATGCTACTCGGCGTATCTGCTGTTTTATTACTTCTTTTTAACGGCAAGATTGCGGGGATCAGTGGTATCGTATCAGGCTTACTTTCACCGACACAAAAGGATTTCTTCTGGCGAGTACTTTTTATTATAGGTATGGTTATCGGTGGTATTTTAGGCTCTAAGCTTTTTGGAACAGAGCTTCCATCGAGTTATGATCACTCTTACTTTTATCTTGCCTTTATAGGGTTCATTGTCGGTATAGGCACAAAACTCGGTAATGGATGTACTAGTGGCCATGGTATATGTGGTATGGGCCGTTTATCTAAACGCTCCATCACTGCAACTTGTACATTTATGCTGGTTGCTGCTATCACTGTATTTATTCGTTTTCATGTTTTATAGGGGACACAGATGTTTTTCTTTATTGCACTAATAAGTGGACTCTTATTTGGAATGGGTATGGCTCTGTCTGGTATGGTGATCCCTGAAGTTGTTTTGGCATTTCTGGATGTTGCTGGTAATTGGAAACCAGATTTAGCCTTTGTAATGGGTGGTGCTCTGCTTGTTTTCTTACCTTGTTACTTTCTAATTATTAAACCACGCTCTAAACCTGTATATAGCAAAGAGTTTGCTATAAGTAATAAACAATCTATCGATAAACGCCTTATTGTCGGTGCGAGTATTTTTGGTCTGGGTTGGGGATTGGGGGGGATCTGTCCTGGCCCTGTTGTCTCATCGCTTGCAAGTGGCAATAGTGGTGCAATTGTCTTCTTTCTCTTTATGATGCTTGGTTTGTTTGTCACAAAAAAATGGATAAAATAAACTTTTTAATCTTTCCCTCCTCAATCAACTCTTTCTATATTAAAGGTTGCTACTCACTTCTTTGAGTATTACTTGTTCAAATGAAGTGAGCAGCAAATATGATTAGGTTATACCCTGAACAATTATCAGTTCCAATGTTGTGGTCAAAGATGAAGATGGTCGTCCTTTATTTAAGAATGAGGTCGTGTTGGCTATTCAGAAGATTTTAGCTCAGCTTTAACGAAAATGGGGTTGTCGAACAAGAAACTATCTCATATCTCTAACTCGGAAATGCCCCAAAGTGAGTTAGTGATATTTTAAATACTTTTATTTAGTTACTTTATCGCTATGTTCACAAAATTCATTTATGCGTTGTATATAATGCTACTTAAATGCTCTGTCAATGTAATTTATAGTAAATGAATTGCATGGATTACTTAAGTCAAATGGAGAATAACTATGGTAATCAACCACATTTCTATAGGCACGTCAAATATAACACAAGCTATTAAATTTTATGATGATGTTTTGTCTACTATTAGCATAAAAAGAACACACTATATTGAAAATATTGCAGCAGCTTATGGAGAGCGTTTTGAATTTTGGGTTAACACCCCTTATGAAGGTAAAGTATCAAGTGGAAATGGAAGTCATATTGCTTTTAATGCCCCCTCAATTGAAGCTGTAAAGAATTTTCATCAAGTTGCACTAAAGTTAGGTGGAACATGTGCTGGTGAGCCTAACTATAGAAAAGAGTATGGAAATAATTATTATGCTGCTTTTGTATATGACTTAGATGCACATAAAATTGAGGCTGTATATCTTGATGACTAATTATATAGAAATAATAAATGATGAATTAAGCAATCTAAGTTCTAATCATGATGATATTAAAACTAGTGAAATACGTAAGGTATCATCAAAAACTTTTCGTTTGGTTAAAGGTCAAGCAATCAGTGATATTTTTGATTTATGTGACATTCTTTTAAATAAAAAAGAAAGAGTGTTTACGCTAATTGCTTTTGATTGGGCCTTTAAAGTAAGAGCCCAATATGATAATGATACCTTCGTTCGATTCGAATACTGGCTATTTTCTTATATCAATGATTGGTGGGATTGCGATGATTTCTGTACACATGCCTTTGGATATTTATTAAGTCAAAAAACAGATTTAATTGAGAAAATAATTCCATGGGCATCGAGTAAGAACTTTGCTGTTAGACGAGCTATTCCTGTTATATTAATACTATCAAGCAAAAGGGGGCTTTTAGATAATACGTTAGCATTAAAAATTGTAGATCTCATTAAAGACGACCCACATTATCTTGTACAAAAAGGATATGGTTGGTTATTAAAGACTATCTCAGAAAAAGAACCAGAGATTGTAAAAAATTATCTAACTGTAAATGTAAAACTAATCCCAAGAGTAGCTTTTCGTTATGCTGTTGGAAAACTAAATAATCATGATCGCCAAAAATTAATGGCACTGTAAAGTTTATAGTAGTTATTAGCGCCCTAGTAATTTGAATCAGTTTGTAACTCTTTTTTGTCCAAAAATGAGTTAAGATCAACAAAGAGGAAAGTAGATTTATTTCCAAGCTTTCAAGTAACCATTTAGTAAGTAGATAAAATTTAATACCTACAACTACATGTAGTGGATTGGTTTGAAATCATTATATGTAGTTTTAAATAGCTAAGTACATGTAGTATTTGACATGACAAAATGCACTAAGGTCACTTAAGTTTCTATAAAATATAAATTTATTTTAACCGACTAACCATGCACTACCTCCCAACTGGTGATTTGGTAAATGCTTACCTGTAAAATAGAACAGATTTACATCTAATTGGATAACCATTCCTTTATCAACTCTGTCTTTCCATCGGTCATTCCCTTTGTTAGTCCAGTAAACTCTCTAACTTTAGATACAGGATAACGCGAGCTTATAGCTTCAAGCTTTTGCTCTAGAGTTAAGTTTCTGACTGCTTCTCGAATTCTATTATTATACTCTTCAGATTTGCGTTGGTTGGCTGTCGATAAGCTTTTAGGTTGATTTGCTACAGACTTATCTTGCTCTGGTTTTAACAATACAGACAAAGCCATTTCAACTTTAGATAACCGCTCATCAATACTACTGTAATCAGTTTGGCTTACGTTATTGACTACACTGTCATCCTCGTATCTTACAGTGCCTTCAATTAGAGATAACAGTTTGTCTGTTCTAGTATTTCCAATCTGAGAATCAATTAAATCCACTACATCTTTTGGCAGCCTAAATGTATATTGTACAGTTTCCATAATTACACCTGATTACAAATACGATTACATTGTCTTACACATAAAAAATCCGCAATGAGCGGCCTTTTTTATTCGTACAACGAGTGTTATCTTTAATTAAAATAATGAATACTTTATGAGCATAGTTAGTTTGATTTTTATTCATAATTCCACCTTTGATTTGATAGATTACTTTTTATTATATTGCTTCCAGCCATAAACACTCAAACCCCAACAAAGCAGTGACATCAAAATAGCTAAATGATGAATGCCAATATCCATTTTGAATAAATAATACGTATTTAATATCCCAAAGGTAATTCTTAGCAGTATCGCTATAGCTAAACTCCAAAATAAAAGTCGGTTTGTAATAAGCTGTAAAATAAAAAATGAGGCAACCCCAATGAAAAAAGAAATAACCATATCAGTACTAGTACTATCCCCTCCGATATCAGGGATTGATACATATAATAAAACCATCATGATTAAGGATATTACATACAACAAAACACCCTCCTGCTATTAATATAACACATAAGAAAACAATTGCTTACACCTTAGTTATTAGTAATACAAATATATACCAAACAGGTATTCAATGCTATAATAATAGGTAGCATGAGCTTATATCTATAACCATGCATTCCTTGCCTACTTGCTTTGGCCGGCAGTAGGCATTCCATTTAATACATACTATCCTTGTGCATTAAATTTCTTGAACCGCTCGAAAATTAAGCTATTCTTTAATTACTGATAGAGCATCATCAGTAGAAATGAGCAACGTTTTTAACTAGAAAGAAACATGTAACATAGAAATATGAATATTGTTTAAAGTAAAAGTAAGTATAAATATGAAAGTACTAGCAACATAAAAAGCCACTCTGTCCATTGAGTGGCTTTTTCCGTTTATAGAACACAAAAAAGGCCGCTAATAGCGACCTTTCCGTAGCACCCAATCACAAGGGGAAGTTACTACGATCTTTGCAATATTATCTAGGACATTTTAACTATTTCTTTATCATGATAGCTTTGCTGCATTACAAGAACCTCAGTTCCGATACCTACCGGATTCTAAGATTTTTTGTTGTATTTAACATATGTAATCTTATCCGTACCGAGAAAAGTCTTTCATCATAAAAACCCCATACAAGGCATGTTTTATAAGGAAAACGTAACAAAAAATCCCGAATTACGGAGTCTGATTTTTTGAAAAAATGTTAAATCTAACTTTAGTTAAATTTTATAACGAATAGCTTGAAAATATACATTACCAAGAGGGTCTAACACGTTTTTGTCCATATATGAGTTAGGAAGATCCTTTTACCTAACTCACTTTTGCCCCTTTGTGAATTACCGCTACAAGCTCAACGCACATTTGATAATCCACAGTTAGCCATACTTGGAATAATGGCAAGCTACAACAGCCAGAGCCCCTAAAAATATGAGGGACAGCAGGATGTGAAGATTATAAAACTGCCACTATTGAAAAGCCAAGCCTAGAAGGATTTGTACTCAGTGTTAGAGTGACTTTTTAAATGTCGCGTAGGCAATGGCATGCTGACGAATGATTTCAAGAGCTACTTCGTCGTCCATGCAATCACAAGGTAGACTTTCTAAATTAGGCAAACCTTCGACCTGTTGTAAAGGCTTGCTTAGCCATTTCCAAGAGGCAGGGATGCTCTTAGCTACTTCTCTATCACTAAGGATCTCCAGTATCTCTTGTACTCTATCTGGGTATTTGAACCAGCCACTAGGCTTAAAGGCTGACATTTTCGCTGGTAGCCTGCAAGGTAGTTGGGATGCAGCAAGCTCTTCATCTCTAATATGATGAATTGTCCAATCAGCAAGTGCACTCAAGCTTTTGTTAGCTCGTCTGGAATCATCGTCGCTTTTGATTGGTACGATAAGACCTATCTTCACTTCATCTCGAAGCTGCAACTTATTGTACTCGCGTATTTTACTTAGTGCTGGGGCTATGTCGGTATCATTGGTTACGAATACAACCTGTTCTAGATCCGGTTCAGTGATTGCGTCATAGACAGCTTCAATCGCGACATTTACATCACTTTGCTTCTCTTCTAGCTTCCAGATCTTCACGCGCCGTGAGTCTCTAGGCTGTTTTTCATTTCCCTTATCGTCTTTTTCGACGCAGGGGAACTTTGCCTTATCAATCGCATAGCTACCCTTGATAGTTTCGAGGCGTGATCCACAGTGAATATGCAGAGCCAGATGATAGGAACGCTGGTCGTTGAGAGAAGTATTGTCAGATGCTGCTTTTTCGGATATCTCAGCCGTGAAGAATTTAACTCCAACCTCCTCATCCAGGATAGAACCTCGTTCCCCTGAACGTGCTAAAAGTCGTTCTGATAAAGAAATTGGGTCTAGCCATTTGTGAGAGGTTCCTTTGAGACACCCAAAGTAGAGGTTATAACCGTCGATGTATATTCTTGTTTTCACGTTTATTTTTGCCCTAAATTGAAAAAACCGACTGAAAGGTCGGTTTCTCCGCCCAACTCCAGGGGTCTGTATGTCGCCACGCGTGGAAGAAGGGTAAGTTGTAGAGCAAGTATACAAGAGTCGCAATCGGTACGCAACAATTGAAATCAATAGCTTAAAATTGAAAAAACCGACTCAAAGGCCGGTTTCTCCGCCCAGCTCCAGGGGTCTGTATGTCGCCGCGCGTGGAAGAAGGGTAAGTTGTAAATAAAGGATAGCGAACCGCAGCCCTTTTTGCAAGTTTATTTAAGTGTTTGTCATTGAACTGTTCTATACCAATAAGGCGGCATACCCAATCAAGCTACTTTTCAATACCCAAAGTTATCAGCATCTTTCTAATTTAACATATTACTCTAGCAAGGTTTTGTCCAGAAGTGAGTTAAAATATATAAAGAAATAAGTAAATTAATTGATGTTTTTTAATCATAAAAAAGGGAAGTGAATTGTGATTAAAGCCTAAAAAGTGGCATTTTTTGACAAAAGTATGATAAAAATCATTTGGATTTAATTTGCATCCAAGCCTCCACGCAAGCGTTTAATAATTAAGAAAAATTTACCATTTAATCATATTTGAATCATAAATATCTATCAACCGTAATACGAAGTTAGTGATAGCTATAGCAATGGCTGAAATAATCGCTAACGAAGGACACCCTACCAAGCTTTTTGATAATGTGAAACTAAAGTCTATTTTTGTCTAAGTGCGACAGACAATGACTCTCTTTCGCGTTCGGAAAGAGCTAGATCACTTTGTAGTTGCGATATCTGACGTTGCTGTTCGACTAACTGGCCTTGTGCCGTTGATAATTGTTTACTTATCAGATCTCGCTTCAACTAACTCACCACCCAAACGCATTATTTCCGCCTTATGGTTTTCCTCGTTCGTTTTCAGCCTAACAACAAGCGTTCTTTCACCTGCAAGTTGAGTCAATACTGTTAAATATTGTTTCTTTTCTATTTCCCTCTGCTCATGAGAATCGGACAGTACTTTATTCTGTTCAGTTAATTTAACGATAATCTCACGCTCACTATTAAGTTTTTTCTGAGTCTCAATATGATTAGATTGCTCTTTCTTATACTGCTCTTGTTCTAGCTCTCGCTTTGCTTGCTCGATGGAGAGCAATTTCACCTGCTCACGCAGTGATTCACACTCTTGCTCCGCTTTATTAGCACGACGATTTGCGGCTTCAACAAGGCCATTCGCTTCACTTTTAGCATTCGTCACTAGTAAGTCACACTTACTCGAATGATCCGCGATAATTTGGTCATTTTTTCGCTTATTATCTTCACTATCTGAAATGGTATCAGCTAACTTTTTCTCTGCAATATCCACGCGATTCAGCGCATTGGTCGTTTTCTCATTCGCTTCATTCACTAGTTGAAAAAGTTTTGCTTCTAACATTTCAACTTGTAAATCACACTCTTTTTGCTTTTCACCTAATAAGGCAACGTGTTCATCAATAATCTCTTTTTGTTCAGCAATAATTTGTTGAAGGTTAGTTGTCCTTCTCTCTACCACAGTTTGCATTTCATCAGCTAACAATTGAGCGATTTTGCTACTTCCTACTTCATCCGCAATCCGCATAATCTCTGCATTTCGCTTATCATTAAAATCTCTTAAGAATTCAGAAACTTTTTCAGTTTTTCCACCCGTGACACTCAGCACGTTTCTTACAGAAGGACGAATGCCTTTACTCAACATAGCCAGTGCTGCTTGTTCAACTTGCTCTCTTTTAATGCCTTTATCAGTCATCATCAACCTACAAAAATTATAAAAAAATCTATATATAAGAGGATAATTTAGAAGGAAATGGGAAACTAATGTTTCCCTTTGAAAACTAATTCCTTACACGTTTTACTAACAAAGGTGTGGTGCTTATCACAAAAGTTGCGTCTAATCGTGGTCATTTGGTCCTGTTAGCAGAGGTTTTGGTACTTGCAGACATTTACACTTAAAAGATATGGCGTGCTAATGGACGAAAAAATGCGGTTACTACCTTTAATACTCATCATGTGTACATCCACTGCTCAAGCAGCGATTGAAGCTATTATCTACACAGATAATAATGGTCAGGATAAGACAAAACTTCGTGCTGATATTGATCTTGAAAATGCGAAATCGACTGAGGTGTTTGTTTCATCAGGTTTAGATACAACAGTGACACTGACGGTGTATAGAAATAATGTCCAAGTTAGTCAGCAAACATCTCATGTTATTGGTGTTGATGATCGCAAAACTTTGAATGGCCAAGATTACTACGCCAATATATTCACCTTATCATCAGCATTGATTGAAGGTGATTACAGGGTAACGACAGTAACTAAAAATTTACTCGGTGAAACAACGTCAACAGATAGTGTCACGTTTGAAAATGATTTAACGCCGCCAACATTTAGTTCCGAGATCCAACTCGTTCGTTCTGCTTACCATACGACCATTGAAAACATCGGTAATACTTCGACAACCAGTTATTTATACGTTGATGCCACGGACAACAGTGGAATAAACAGAGCGGTTTATTGGACCAATCGAGACAATCGTATTGAGAGAGATGTGCAGTTTAATGCTGATACTAATAGAGCAATAGCAGATAGAAGTATTGTTGCTTCTAGCACCCTCGTTCCCGAAGATAATTATTATCAGTTAGGATTTGATATCTTTGATAAGGCAGGGAATAAAGCAACAATTAGTCGTTATTCATGGTTCAACATTCGCTGTCCAAATGGTGCAACAATTAAAAAAGAAGTATTTAATTCTAGCAGTGGCCAATGGCAAACTTACTCCCCAGGCATGGTCATTCACTCCAATCCAGTAAAAGTCAGATATGGTCGCTTAATATCAGAGTTTGCCACTGATGGTTGGCCAATAGGTTATGCCAACAGCTATATAACGAACTCTGATAGTCAATATCATTATTATGAACGAACCTTCATCTATCCCTCCATGTACAGTTACTTCCATTACTTTAACGCAAGTGGCAGTCCATGTGGTACTTATCATGACAGATCATTCACCTTCACTCCCGCAGCAGGTGTTCAAGTGGCAGGCAAGTACACAAACGTACGCTATCAGATCAACAACAGCGGCTTATGGATTGATGCTAATCACAGCCGTCTTAACTATACCCACACCGTTACAGATATAGAGGTGTCCGTTGAAACAAGGGATTACGTTCAAAAGGTTGTTTTTAATTCCGTCGGAACATGCCTTGTCCCTGTTGGACAAACGAGTTGTGTGATAAGTAATGATGCAAGTGGAATTACCTATTCGAGTGGAAAAGGTTACGTTGCACACGCGTTTTACATACAAACCGAAGACGATTCTTTACGCGTCCATCAAGATTATCATCGTGCCTACTGGGATTTCAACGCGCCAGAAAATTTATCCTTAAACTTCAATCAACAAGCCAAATCACTTACATCAATCGTCTACAATGCCGATGACGTCACGGACTGGCGACAAAACTTATGGAATCTCTCAAACGTCGATGTAGAAGCCTTTATTGATAGTGCATGGCAAAAACTACCCGAAGCAAATGGTAAGTATTTAGATGCTTGGACTCACCAGCAAGACTATGATGTGAGTGCTTTGAGTGTTGAATCTAACGTGCAGTTTAGATTAATTTCAACCGACTCATATGGTAATTCGACAACAACAACACATACCTTCTTTATTGATAACATCGAGCCAGAAATAGCAGTTCAATATGATGGTAATCAACTGCCTTCCGTGATTAATAATATAGAGAAGTTATTGGTGACTATTGATGATAATAGCCAACCAGTATTAACAGAAGCTCGGCTGACTGGTTCAAATAGTTCAGAAGATGTCTATCTAGCCATTGTGGATGAAGGTAACTCCAATTATTCACTCCAACAACCGAAGATATTCCCCACTCTGAACTTTGATGATGGCGAACGCTATCAACTACATCTAACAGCATTAGATTCCTTTGGCACCGCGAAATCACGCACTATTAGTTTTGGTTATACACCAGAGAACCTGATCACATTAGAAAATTTACTGCTCTTTAACGTGAATCAAACTATGTACTTACTGAATAATCAACCATTTGCATTAATCAGAGCACCAGAGTTATTAAGACTTGATAACGGCCAACTAGCTACTGGACCTCAAAAAGTGGTGGTAATTAATCGAAGTAATAGCGAGATACCAATTGCACTCAAACTTGATGATGGAACGAGTTTAAACGTCAGTATTGGTCAGATAGCAGAATTTACTCTCGATTTAGGTAGTGCTGGTCGGCCTTTTGAAATAGAGGTGTATCCAGCAAACAATGAGGAAGGAACAGCCGAATTCCTGTTAGAGATACCTGAATTAGAAAGTTTATATTAGTAGGAGAACTTCATGTTCCATTTTATTACAAAGCAACAGGCGGTTAGAGAGTTACCATACATTCAAGATAAAAAATTATTTAGTGCTGTAACACTTTCGTTATGGTTGTATTTGGAACAGCAATCCTCGCTAAAGCGTGCAATTCGAGTTGCAGGTAATAAATATAAAGTGAAACAGAAGGTGGTTGAGAGATTAGTGAGGTTAGCTATACCGTCAGAAGTTATAGATGCCAGAACAACAGTAGAAATGAACCCGTTTATAAGAGAGTTAGAGGATAGTGCGATAGATCATTTAAGAAATATCTAAGCTACTTGCTAGATTCTTCACCAAACAATAACGCTAGTTTTAAAGATTGGAGTTGTTGATATACCGATCTTGCTTCATCCTTGGTTATTATTTGACTGATAATAAGGGGATTACCCAATAACTTACTGATTTTATTTTCAAACTCTACTTTATTACTAAACAGTTTTTCGTCTTCAAAGCTCCGCAGTAAAAGGTGAATGGTAGAGCGATAACGCTTTATCTTAGCTGACACGATTGGACCTATTGGTTTACTCGTACCTTGGCGACAGCCAACATTGCCACCACAAGAACTGCATCGCCAGTACTTGCGCTTGGCTATGTTTTTCAATTTCGGGAACAGTTCTGCACCTAATTTAAGGTTACACACTTTATCCGCATGGCAGATATGACAATAAATAGTTAATGTCTTATCAAATTTTATTTTTTTAGTAGCTAACATCCATTACCTCTGCATTTTATAAATCATTGATTTAACTTCTTCATCACCAATTTGCGTGAAAATTCGTCGAGAAACAGTCATAAATAACTCATTCCCCTTTTCTTCAAACTTAAATACTTGGAACTTCGATTCAGCTTGAGACTTACCATCTTTATCAAAGGTAAAATTAACCGGCACAGAAATGCCATTCAGCGAAATTGTCGATTGTCCAACTTCAACAATTGAGCCATCTTCGGATTTCCATTGACCAACAATCTGCAGTTTATTCTCATTATTGTTTTCATGATAAATAACGAGGGAAGTAAACGCACCAACAGTAACAATTGCAGTAAGTGCAATAACGATTAACTTTTTCATCAAACTCTCCATTTAGCTATCGGCTTTAATCAAAATTAGCTAAAAACCATGAAAAAATGTTAACTCTCCTCTAATCGGGGTCATTTGGTCCTGTTAGCAGGGTTTTGCTCACTTTCCATCGTCTAGTTTTATAAATAGAGCGATAAAAAGGATATGACTATGATGAAAAGAGCACTGAGTATTTTAACGATGACGATAGTTTCGTCACTTGCTGTAGCAAAATCAGTCTACATCACAGGTACAATTCAAACCGTTGAACCAACGTTTTCATCAACGATACCTTCGCCTATTTTGCGAGGTGTTAAGTCCTATAATTTCGTCGGTAGTCAAAGTGGTGGCCAAGCGGGTTGTACTATTACAACTGATATATCGCAAGCTCAACAGTCCACATTGGACAATCGATACTGTTATTTTGAGTGGCTCAGTGATACCGACAATGGTGGTGGCTGGAATAACAGTGGCTTTAATACTAGCGGCCGCGCATTAGCTCCTGCTGGAAATCATACTCGCTCTTACCAAATATCCTTTTTTTCAGGCTCTAGTAAAGAAAAAGTTATCGTCGGTGGTGGCGATATTAACTATACAACCGTCGATCCCGTACCTCCTGTTATCACCAACATTGTGACTACCACTTCTACAGGCACATATTCTGGTTTGAACCACATCACGCATAATAAAAACGAAAAGTTAAAAAATGTGAAGGTGCATGTCGAAGCCAGAAATTACCCTCAAATAATACGAGTGCCAAGCCTTGCAAACGCTCAATGTACTGTTCCTGAAAACAATACATCTTGTAATATCAGTAATGTGACTTTAGAAATATCAAGCAACGATGCATTAACAGGTAACCTACCAATTGCATTTAGTGTTGCCGATCCATACAACTTTATGACCAATGCCGACACCATTAACTTTGCTTGGGACTATCGCCCACCAGTGATTGAGCAATATGTTGTAAACGCTAAATCGAACCAGGCGCATCAAAACAGTCCTAAGTCAATTAATGTCGGTGGTCACAATGTGACAGTTGGCAATGATGAAGCAGTAATTGTCGTTAGTTCGCCACATAAAGCAGCCTACTCTTCTAACTTTTGGTGGTTACCGCCAACCCTAGAGGTGAAGTTTACCAAAGATGAAGATCATGTGATTGATATGTCATATGTGACACTAGATGGTGAAAATATTGGTAAGTTGTTTAAAAATGACTTTGTTAATTATACAGATAGAACGATGCTCTCGGACGGTACATACGAGCAATACGGTAATAAATATGTATATCGTGTGAATATTGCAAACGTGAAAGATGGCATTTATAAAGGCGAAATTGTTGCTAAAGATACCTTCAATAATTCATCAACACTCAGCCATGATTCGAGTGTTATAGATAGACTTCCGCCAGAAATTCATGTGTTTAATATCAAAGATAAGTTCAGCAATGGTGATCCTGTTTACTTTCTTGAGCACCTTGTCATGACAGTGCAGGATGAAACATCAGATAACAACCAAATTACGGCAGTTAAATTAAATGGTAATGACATAGATTTTCATGGTGAGCATGACATGGCCAAAGCCATCAGTGATGGTATTAGCTTAGATGCAAGAACCGTCCATGCTTTATCCATCACAGGTCAAGACATGGCAGGAAATTCGATTACTCGTACCTTTACACTTGATTTTATGCCACTTAATTTCAGATATTCTGATATTGAAAACCAAAAATTTGCATTGGTTCAAGAGCAACAAATCAGCTTTATTCAGACGCAAGGCCAAAGTTGTAAACTCTATAAATCAGAACACGAAGCGGTAACAGCTATTCGTAATCATGGCCAGTTAAACTGCTCAATCGAATGGTTGTCGATACCAGATGGTTTAGAACCTGCGTGGGATACACCACTACCTGAGTTAATTGGTGCCTTTGCTTATGATACCGATGCATTTATTAATGCACGGATTTGGATGCACGATAAGTTTGGTCGCAAAAACCTCATTAAAACCGATGATGTCACACTACTAGTGTCAGCACCCGACCAACCTGAGATTATCTTTGATGAGCGTGGCCAGTTTGATACCAACAAGTATGCGGTTGAACCAGGCGTGAGTAAAATATCACGATTTCGTTTAAGAGCAGCGTCCTCTCCAATTAGAGTGACAGTTTCAAGAAATGGCGAAGTATTAAAAGAGTCATTTATCCGTCAATCTAATCGCTACGCTTGGCACAATGTCACTCAAACTCTGATTGATTTAGAAAAAGCATATAACCGCCGCTTGTGGGAAGAACATGAATATACAGTAACCGTTCGTTATGCTTTGATGCCGAATATTGAAGGCTCAAACATTGCTTACTCATACGCTGTACCAAGTAAGCGTATTCGTATGAAAATGGCAAATAATGTCAGAGAGTTATCAACGCTTAATGAGTTAAATTTAAGCTCAACATTTGGTTTATATGACTCATTCTATCGTCGAGTTGTATATAAACCAGAAACGATGGGTGATTGGGAAATTCAAGTTGTTGCAGAGAACAGAGATAAAACCATTACACCACTAACAACGCTAAAGAATATTTCAGCCAATGGTGAAGATACTTACAAGCTTAACTGGGCAGCTGATGATATCGGCCATAACCGCTTCTATACAATAGCGAAACTAAAGAGTCCAAATCCAAAGTATGTGCATGAGGTTCGCTCCAACAAGTCAGCCGTGAAAGTGCTAAAAGGGACAGCCATTAATGGTGATTTGCGTACAATGCGAATTGCAGGTCCAGCACCGCTTAGTGCAATGATTCAATATGTTCACGACAGTCGAGATGATAAAGATGCTGCAGATGAAGTCGAATGGTTTATCAGCTCTAACAATGGTCAGAGTTGGACAAAGCATGGCCAAGACGGATCTCGATTTATTTATCGAGCAGAAAACGAAGGCACTTGGCTTGTTAAAGCAGAAGTCAAAAACCGCTTTACTGGCATTTTAGCTACAACTAACCATGTTCAAATCATGTCGTATCAAGTGCCTGACTTGGACATAATAGGTGCAACCAATGTCATTTCAGGTATGACTAAGAACTATGTCGCAATGGATCATGGTCAACCTGCTGATTTATCAGACATCATTTTACAATGGTCTATCGATGGTGGCCTAACATTCGTCGAAGATGTGAATAATATAGATTACACCGCAGATGAGATTGGCAATAACAAACTATTGTTAAGAGCAGCCTACATTGGTTTTGAGAGTAATCCTAACTCATGGGATGAAACCATATTATCCGTGCGTGGCCAACCACCTCGTCCTGTTCGCACAGGTGTTCATGGCTTAAAAGAGATGGAAACAGGCGATGTAGAAATGCTCAAAGCAAGAGTATCCCTTCCTTATTCCAATATGGACAGCACGATTGTTACTGAGTGGGTTCGTCCAGATGGCTCAATTGTACAAACAAATGAGTTAGAGTTTGCACCAACACTTGATGATCTTGCATGGGCAGATTGGCATGACTTTACGCTCCGTGCTTGGGTACAAGATGCCAAAGCAGAAACGTACAATGAATATAAGCATCGCGTGCGCGTGTGGGAGTATCAATTCCCTGAGTTTAATTTAGCGTATAAACAATCAATTAAGGTTGCACCTTCAGTCTTTGAAGTGTGGTTAAGAAGACCAATTGGCCATAACTTACACGAAGACTTTGAGTATGATTGGAACGGCAATGGTGAAGTCGAGATTACCCGTGATATGGGTTACAAAGCGCGCTTTACTGCAAAACAACCTGGTCTATACCCAATTACCGTATCGGTCAAAGATGAGCGCGGCAATTATCAAGACTTTATTGAGTATATTGAAGTGCTTGAACCAGAGCCTCTATCAATAGAGTTAGTTGAACGATTCTCTAACAAATATCAACGCGCACCCCTAAATGTCAATATGCGACCTCAAATACGCGGTGGCCACCCATCAGACCGAGTAGCTGATTACAAGTGGTACTTAAATGGTATGCTTCAACCAGAACTTGATAGAAGTACAGCAACATTTGAAGATTTACCAGCAGGAGTGCATAAATTAAAATTAGCTGTTTTAACTAAGTACGGTCAAGAAGAAGAATATGAACAGACTGTTGAGGTAATACCAAACAAGCCGCCAACCTGTGAAATTAAGCACAACATTTACTCGAAATCAGCTCGCATAGAAGCGGTTTGTGACGATGATGATGGCAAGATGGCTCGCTATCACTGGAAAGTGGATGGTGTAGAGCGTCGCAACGTTGGTAAGCGTATATCCGAATACAGAGAACTCGGTTCATCAGTTGTCGTCGAACTGATCGGTGAAGATGATTCTGGCGACACTGCTACCGCGACAACAGTGGTTAATTGGTAGGAATATCTAACACTTTGTCGGGTTACAGTGAACAGTTAACCCGACAAAGTGTATGGTAACTGTAGATTTTTTATCGATTTTAATAAATTTCGACAACGATAAAACCATAAAATCCAAAAGGTTAGAGTAACAACTCGAAAAGTGTCAACTTTATTAACCTTTTTGCTATAGACACTGTTTAAATAACCAAGTAATTTAAAACAAGCACAACAAATAGATGCTGGATAAATCTAGTACATTATCAAAAATAGGGTACAGTTATAGTCCATTATTTATAGAGAAGTCACCAAAAATGCAACCCATCTCTTATAAACGATCGCCCACTGGACGGTTAAAGCAAATGAGGGATAATTTTAGGCAGAATATGACTATAAAAGTCACCAAAAATGTAACCCATTCCTGATTAACGCTCGCTCACTGGACCGTTATAGTAAATGAGGGACAATTTTAGGCAGGATATGACTATAAAAGTCACCAAAAATGTAACCCATCCCTGATTAACGGTCACTCACTGAACGGTTGTAGTAAATGAGGGACAATTTTAGGCAGGATATGACTATAAAAGTCACCAAAAATGTAACCCATCCCTGATTAACGGTCACTCACTGAACGGTTGTAGTAAATGAGGGACAATTTTAGGCAGGATATGACTATAAAAATCACCAAAAATGTAACCCATTTCTGATTAATGCTCGCTCGCTGGACGGTTATAGTAAATGAGGGACAATTTTAGGCAGAATATGACTATAAAAGTCACCAAAAATGTAACCCATCCCTGATTAACGGTCACTCACTGAACGGTTATAGTAAATGAGGGACAATTTTAGGCAGAATATGACTATAAAAGTCACCAAAAATGTAACCCATTTCTGATTAACGCTCGCTCGCTGGACGGTTATAGTAAATGAGGGACAATTTTAGGCAGAATATGACAATAAAAGTCACCAAAAATGTAACCTATTCCTGATTAACACTCGTTCACTGAACGGTTGTAGTAAATGAGGGACAATTTTAGGCAGGATATGACTATAAAAGTCACCAAAAATGTACCCCATTCCTGATTAACACTCATTCAGTGGACGGTTATAGTAAATGAGGGACAATTTTAAGCAGGATATGACTATAAAAGTCACCAAAAATGTAACCCATTTCTGATTAGCGCTCGCTCGCTGGACGGTTATAGTAAATGAGGGACAATTTTAGGCAGGATATAACTATAAAAGTCACCAAAAATGTAACCCATTTCTGATTAACGGTTACTCACTGGACGGTTATAGTAAATGAAGGACAATTTTAGGCAGAATATAAATAGGAAAGTCACTAAAGATGTAACCTACCCTCGTCAATCCATCCAGTTAACTATTGATTAATAAGAATAAATATCATAAATTAAATATTAAACAGATCATTAAAAATGTAACCTATTTATCATTTTTAAAAATGGTTTCATATAAAACTCACCCAAAATGTAACCTACCTTCAATGCAATTCTCATTTATGTCTAATACGGACAAATAAAAAAACACATAAATAGGTTACAAAAAAAGTGAAAAACATAGCAATCAATTCACTTTTTTTGTAACCTATAATTATAAAATCATGATTCGTGGGTAGTATAATGAGTAAGGAAAAAACTGAGATTCAAAAATCGACTTGGTTAGTTAATTCAGGGCATACCATAACGAAGAAGGAACAAGAGTTACAGTTTCTTATGTTTGAGTCGATGCCTTTTCAAGAAAAAGATGCTGCTACGGGGAAACTGATACCGTTAAGAGTTGGAGATTTTCCACATGTTACAGATGATGGGATACCGGAAATAGAAGTAAGTTACGCACTAGCTAGTCTTAGAACTACTGGGACTAAGCGTAATGCAAAGAAGAAAGTCTTAGAAACAATTGAGAAATTAAAGCATCAGCGTGTAATTATTGGAAAAAATGATTATGCGATGTATGTACATATAAAACCAAAAGAGAATTCATTTGTTTTTGGGATCCATCCAGAAATTGTGCCGTTCCTAGATCTTAGTTCCAAAGGTTATGCTCGTATAAACACTCAAAATTATCTCGAACTAAATAATATCTCAGCACGACGTTTGTATGAGCAAATTTCTCTTAGCATAGATCAACCTAACTTCATACATCATCCGATACCTGTCCATGATCTAATGATTAGGCTAGGAGCATTAGATAAAGATGGTAATCCGCCGCCAAAATTAGATAAAAATGGTAAGGTTAAAAAATTAAACACAAGCTCTACAGTTAAAAAAACCTTTATCAGACGACATATAGCTGAACCAATTCAACTTATCGCACAGCACCCAGTTTTAGGTAAGCAGATCGAATTTATAGAACATAAAGAAATAAAAGGTAATAAGACAACCACATATTTAGGCTATAAACCTATTTATGATAAGCAGGATAAGAGAAAAATAGAAAAAATCCAGTTCTTATATAGATGGAAAAAAACTCAAAATAAAGCCGATTACCTAAAACAAATAATTAATCTAGCTAATAAATATATGCACAAAAAACCTACCATCAAGGATTGGAAAGATGTGCTCGCAATGTTGGATTCGATTAGTTTAGCTGATCATAATGAACGAACATCATCTATATTTGCTAAATTGCAAAAAGAGTTTGAAGGACATAAGCAGCGACTTTTAAAAGAAAAAGAAGCTGAAGAAGAGAAAACAACGAAATTAGATGACTCTGAAGAAGCAAAACTGGAGGATCAATTATTAAGCTTATTTAACAAATGATTGTTTTTGATCCCTATTAAGCACTATTTTGATCCCGAATATGCATGTTTTTGATCCTTATTAAGCATGTTTTCGATCCCAAATATGCATATCTCTGATCCTCAAATAGCAACTTAATGATCCAGATCTACAGATGAAGTCGTTTATAAACAACGATTTAAAGAACGTTATAAGCTTTATAAACATATAACCTATAAAACAATATATAACTTATTATAAAGATTGTGGATAAGTGGATAAAGCTACGCTTTAACACACCTTAACCACAAGACAGATAATCAATATTCTTTTTTTATTAATAATTTAAAGAGCTGAAAGCAGATTTAAGCCTTTTTAAAGGTTATACCCTACCAATGCCTCTACTAAATTTAGATTTTCGCATAGAAAGGCTTAATAGAGCTTCTACAGCATAAATATATGCACACTTAGCAAATTCACCGTAACCCCTCGATGATGGGCGTGAGAAGTCACTCAATTAAATTATTTCAGTTGGGCTACCAAATATTTATAACACGACAATTAAGAAACAAAATTCATATATAGTTACTTTAATTATAAAATACTATTGATTTAATAATTAAAGAATATATAATTTTTGGTAGATACCTTAATTATTAATGGTGGTGTAGCAAAATGGATCGTCAAAAACGGATTGAGTTGTTAACAAAGTTCAAAGAAGAATACGAAGGGACTGATGAGGAATTTGATCGTGTTCAGCATCGTTTATACCAACGTCGAGAAATCTTTCAAGCTGCTGGATGTTCTTCGACTAATGCACTCTCAAACAAAATACCTGATATTGAAGCCATTGTTGGTGAAAAACTGGGTACTCAATATAACGAGAAATCGCCATATTATTATACTTTAGATGAAGTATATAAGATTATTGATGCGTGTAGACAACTAGAACAACAAGCCCGTAAAAAAAGCAAATTTCAGGTTGTTAAGAAATTCAAAAACCATAAAGCCAAATTAGTTGCCTTTGTGAATCAAAAAGGTGGAGCATCTAAATCAACATCGGCTTTACATGCTGCAATGGGTATGGCGTTAATGGATTTAGCGGAAGCTAAAGTTTTACTCATTGACTATGATCCACAAGGCAATATTAACTCATTTCTAGATGGCCGTTATACCAACCCCTATACAACAAAAACTCTTTTCCGTTATCTCATGGGTGAATATGACCATGAATTTGAGGGTATTGATGAACAGAAGCAATTCTTACTTAATGAAATAATCCGTCCCTCTCACTTACCCAATATGTTCTATACCATTGCACTTACCGATGACAATGCATTAGAAGGTTATTTAAATCAATTAGAACTATCACTGGATGATGAAGATTACTCAGGTAATGAGGTATTTAAGTTATTCAAAGAAAAATTTATCGATCTTATTGAATCAGAATTTGATTACATCATTGCTGATGGTGCGCCACATAACAATACATTTATTAAGATGTTGCTATTTGCAGCCGATACCGTTGTTATTCCTGCTCCTTGTAAGGCAATGGATTTTGAATCCAGTATCAATTTCATTTTATCGATGGATCAATTTTATCTTGATATTAATCAAGAGTTAGAGTTGGCTGAGCCTAAAGATCCTGACCTGATTATATTGCCAGTCATGTTCTCAAATAATGAATCGTCTCGGAGTTATTACGCTCAATATATGCAACTCTTTGGTGATAAGGTGTACGCGCAATATATCAGCAAGAAGGATTGCTATGAATCTTTATCTGCTGATAAACAAACCACCTACTCCCTTCCCTCATCAGAAATGAGCAAGTCAATTAGAGAAGCACACAGTGAGTGGGAATCATTCAATAACTATTTACGCAGCCGAACAATGGAGAAATAAGCGTGTCAACATCAACCAAATCCAACAATTTTCGCGTTTACCTTTGTGAAGCTACAAATGAAGAACTTGAAATAATTGCTAACTTAGCGAGTAAGAATCATAGAAATAAGATAAAGAATGCTTTGACCGCAATTAAAGAAAAAAACCACTCAATCCCACTAGTATTAAACTTGCTGAAAAGCATATTAATATTAATATTGCTAAATTAGATAAGATAATTAGTAATCTAATTTCTAGAGCGAAGAAAAAGCTAGATTCCGAAGCTGAGCATCAAGAGCAACCAAATTTACCTTATTCAGAGACTTGGGAGCTTACCAGTGGCGAAACAGCGACATTCATTTTAAAAGATATTCCATTGAACCAAACTGTTGTTGAATTTGAAAATAATGGCCGCGCTCAAAGTTTTATAACAGAAGAGTCACTTAAAGATGTTTTAGCTACCATTAGTAAAACTCAATATTACCCTGCCATTGGTATTGAAAAGCCAGATGGAACAGTTGAAATTCTGGATGGTTCAAGACGTAGAGCTGCCCTTAAAATAGCTAATAAACCAACAATCAAAGTATTAGTTACTAAAGATACAATTACGACAAAAGATGCCAAAGATTTAGCTAAAGCATTGCAAACAGCTAAAGAGCATTCACTGTGGGAAAAAGGGCTAAGACTTTATAAAAAGCAGACAGCCCATAACCTCAGTCCTGATGAACTAGCAAAGATTGAAGGGAAAAGTGTTCCTACTATTAATCGATTATTAAGAGCTGGACGACAACCCGAGAAGATCATTGAATTATTTAGTGATATAAATCTATTAAAACACCCTGACTTCACGAAAATAGACAACGCTATAAAGTTAATTAACGATGATGCCGTTGACGAAATGATTAATGGTATACGTGAGGAACTTGATGGTATTGAACTAACGGGCTTAGATTTAAAAGATAAGATAATTTCACTAATTACTGATTTCCCTAAAAAGCCTAAAAAGGTTAAAACTGAAACTGAGAAGTCAATACTGGTTAAACACGATCATCGAACCTATCTAAAAGAGATCAAGAAAGGCGATGTCTTTAGTTATGATTTTGGGAGGCTCAACGCCAAACAATCAGAATCATTGAAAAAAACACTAACTGCATGGTTCGAAAATTCGGTAAATAAATAAAAAATAACCAATGAAAAATACAGGTGTAACATATTGATTTAGCATTATTTATTAGAGTTCTACCACCTTTAAATCAGCCTGATTTACCAACTCAAATCAGCCTGATTTACCAACTCAAATCAGGCTGATTTACCAACTAAAATCTCATTTATGGCAGCTTATTTTCAATGCTAGCAAAACCATTATTAACGTAAATATTTGCCATTTGCCTTATCTGTTCCAAAGCAGTTTGACTATTTATATTAGGGAAATTAGTACAATATTGGCCAAGTGCCTTTAGTCCCAATGCTGTGCCATCTGGCAGACTAACCGGTATTGATTTAATCGAATTTGAAGGGTTTTTACAGTATTCTTTGGGCTGACCAACTTGGACAAAAAGATTCTTTCCTTGATGCGCGATTCCAAAGAACTTACCTTTTCTATCCCCTACCCCGTGATTACCGAATTTAATTGAGCTTAGAAAGCCAAAACAGGTTGCGATAAACAAAGGCAATTCATTGCTAGTTAGCCTTATAATAATTTTATCCGACCAATCAAATGCTCGACTACCATCACTAAGACTACTCGCTGCCTCAATGGTAATCGTGTGAAAAGCATTAACCTCGCCATTTTGATCAACAATACCCTGCTCTTTCTCTTTTATCACAATTGTATTTTTCACATCTAATGCTGCACTTCGACCATGCACTTTCAAACCATGTTCTCTGATTTGTTTGTACTCTTGCTGAGTTTGTTGCTGATTCGAGTGGCTCTCGATGAGTGGATGTTGCGACTCTTGTTGTGGTTGAACTTGATTAAAGTAGTTAGGAGAATGGCTATTGCCATCACTTTGCGGCTCGTAAATATCAACATCATCTCGAATGTGATCGCTATGCTGACTCATACGATGATGTTGCTGAAATGCATTTTGCGGTTCTGGTGGAACAGAGTTTTGAGGCTCAACATTTGACTGCACTTGTTTCTGTTCAGCATTGTTCAAGACACGGCGATAGTTATTTAAATAATTTGGGTCGGGGGTAAAAGACATGATGATTACCTATTTTCATTTTGTTACTCATTGATGTGTTAAATCAGGAAAACCTCCAAAAAAATAAAAATATCGTCTAATCGGGGTCATTTGGTCCTGTTAGCAGAGGTTTGGCTCGAAACTATCTCTCATACTTATATATAAGCAATCGCAAGAGGCATGACAGAGATGGCAAGTGAACCTCAGTTAAGAAATAAGATTTTATTTTTTATCACCTGTTTTTTGATTATTTGTTTGTATCTGTTTTCAAGATATTCAATCGCATTTACAGGATCTAAAACCACTGGCTGCTTACCCGTAGATGTTGCCCTTATCGACAACTGGAATACGTCTATAAAAAGAGGACAACTTATCTATTTCAGATCTGAAAATGCAGAGCCATTATTTGCTAATAATACCAAGTTTCTAAAAATTGCAGCTGCCCTAGAAGGTGACCAAGTGACGATTAATAAAGACAGTGTGATTGTGACTAATCGTTCTTACAGTCGAGAATACGCGGTTGATGCAACAAGAATGCTGAACTATCTGAATTGGCCACTGAGCATGATTGAAAAAACGTTCACTGTCGAAGTTGGTCAAGTGTTCGCATTAGGCACATTACCAAGTTCGTTTGATTCGCGTTACTGGGGAACAGTAAGTACAAAAAATATTGAAGGAGTCGCTTATGCCATTTATTAGAGGGTCTATTCTGTTTTCAGCATTATTTATGAGTCAAACAGTCATGGCCGATGGCAAGCTAACTGCCGATGATTACGATCTTATAAACGACTCTAAATCGACCATATCGGACAATCAAAAGAATGTAAGCGCAGAAAATCAGGCAATCATCAATCGTACAAAAGAAGTTCTAGCTTCAGATAAATTCAAAGCTGAACTTCAAGGCATAAGAATTCAATCCCAACAAATCAACGATGATATGTTGGCACATCAACATGAGTTGGTGACAAAAGACAGCGATGGATTGCCATCAATCAATTTTGAAAAAGTAGGTGAACTACTTAAACCGTCTTCTGCTAGTGCAGGGGAGATACCCGAGATGTCAGGGACGACACCCCTTCAATCTGAAGTTAAAGAAGAAAACCAAGAGCCAAATAATGATTATCCAGAAGCGGGAAATAAACCGATTTTATGGGTATTTGTCTCTACGTCGATGAGCAAACTTCAACAAAAAAAGGCGTTTGAATTAGCTGCTGAGTGGGGAGGTCGTGTTATCTATCGTGGACTTGCACCAGGAACAGACTCAGTGAATGAAATGGCCAAATACGTCATGAAAATGCAAGCAAATCTTGACCGTATTAGTCATGAAATGCGTGAGTCACAAAATCATGCATCACTTAATGAAGTAACAAAAAATGAGGAGATAGCCTCTGTTTATCTCGATCCAACTGCCTTTACACGATTTGGTATAAACCGTGTGCCAGCGTTGGTTTATGAACGCCAAGACTACGACGGTAATCTTTTTTACGCGAAAATTTTTGGCATGGTAAATCCGAGCTATCTGCAAGATAAAGCGGAAACTGCATTAGTTAATAAAGAGGAAGGTGTTAACCACATTCATTTAGGCGAGATAGGCAATGTGAACAAAATTGCCGAGCGAGATTTGATTGAAGAAATGAAGTCACGGATGGAACGTTATGATTGGGAAAAAGCGCAAGAAGAAGCAGTTGCACGCCATTGGAAAATCCGTGAATACTTCGATTTAGCTCCATCACAAGAAGATAAAACTTACTTATTTAACCCAACGGTTGTTGTAAAAAAAGAAGTGAGAGCAGTCGATGGAACAGTTCTTGCCAAAGCTGGTGAAATGTTTAATCCACTGGCCATCGTGCCAAGTCATTTAACCATGTACGTATTCGATCCAAATGATGAAGAAGAACTCGCTTTTGTGAAGCATTTGGTGGAAACCGACTCCATTGGTTCAGTGATGTTGTTGGCCACTCGTATCGATGGTGAAAGAGGCTTCTCTCAACTTGCAGAGCTCAATCAATATTTCAAGATCCCAATCAAGATGCTTAATAGAGAAATCATTCAACGATTTGATCTCACTGTTACGCCTACACAAATTAAAACAACGGAATATGCACGATTGAAAATTAAAGAATTTTCACAGCAAACCGTCCGTTATCAAAATCAATTAAATCGTATAGAAAAGGAGAGTGAGGAGGAGTAAATGAAAACCATCCTAGCGTTAATCGTCGGTGTAGCATTAGGTGTTTATTTGGCTGACAACAATCCAACCATTGCGGATTCGGTCAGAGATGGCACTGATGTTGTATCGGATAAAGTCATAGAAACTGTGGAGAACTTGTAATGAACATTCGAGAGCTAAATGACATTGAAGAAGCTGAGTTTATAGAAATAGATAGTAAATCGGTGCGTTGGTATTTAGCTCTCATATTGGTGTTGAGTGTAACGTTGAGTTGGATTTGTA
The DNA here is from genome assembly GCF_021513135.1 of Vibrio sp. SS-MA-C1-2. Lineage (NCBI taxonomy): Bacteria > Pseudomonadati > Pseudomonadota > Gammaproteobacteria > Vibrionales > Vibrionaceae > Vibrio > Vibrio sp. SS-MA-C1-2. The sequence continues at coordinate 155,427 of NZ_CP090982.1, read as the reverse complement.
TGCTGTGGTTAATTTTTAGGTAAGGAGTGTTTATGCTACGAGTTTTGCTAATAACAATGAGTATTCTATTTCCTTCTTTGTCATTTGCTACAGCGCAAAAAGTGTCTATGTCTGATTGGACAAAAATCGGCAGTGGAACATGGAATTTGTCCTCAGATACCTACTCTGTAACTCAGACGGTCAATGGTTCGCCAACTGCGTTCTTATCATCTGAATCATATGGTAATAGAGTGTTTAGAGGAGGATGGCAGGTAACAGAAGGTGATGATGATTATATTGGTATTATGTTTGGTTATGGAGGAGATAAATTTTATTTAATCAATTGGAAGCAAGGCGATCAAAGTGGTGCGAAACGAGGCATTGCACTGGTAGAAGTGAGAGGAACTTTTTCTGATATGGAAAGCTATGGGTGGCTTATGCATGATCAAAATACATCCTTTTCAACATTGATTGACCGTAGAGATAATTATTCATGGTCCAGAGATACCGTTTATCAATTTGAGTTACATATTAAGCCAACTGGAGTATTATTTAAAATAAATGGCGATACTATTTTTGATGAACCTATCACCGATGCTGATGGAAAATTTGGTTTTACAAACTGGTCCCAAGCAGGCGTAAAATATATTGGTATTGAAGAACTTTATCCACCTGCTGTAGATAATGAAAATATTGCAATTCATTCTGGTTCTAGCTCTCAATTTACTATTGAATACACCGACGAAAATCCCACTGAAACACATACTTGCTCGCTAGATTCTTTTACTGGCGGAACAGCTACAATTTCAGGTTGTACCGTGACCTACACTGCTGATTCAGATAGCCATGAAGATGCAGCTATAGTTTATCGTGTAACAGATTCTTCATATATTTACGGCAATGGCACAGCAACCATTGATGTCAAAGGACGCGGCATGACAATCGAGATGCCAGCCCGTGTTTATTCAGACGAAATTACTTATGTTAATTATGATGAAATTAATGAGGCAAAGGCAACACTCGTTAATGCACCTTCATGGGTTACTATCGAAAACAATAACAACCGCATTAAAATAGACCCGCCTTTATCGCAATCCGACAGTGTTCAGATGTTCTATATCGATACCAAGCATACTGATAACTCAGGTGCCGTTCGTCTTGGTCCATTCCAGTTTTATGTTGCACAAAAAAATGAACCGCACGATTATAGTTATTCAGCAAGTGTGCCTGTTTCTTCTAAACCACTTTCCATTAATTCCAATCAATCATTAGTCCGTTATGTTATTCCTGCTCTAACTTCATCTGAAGGAAATGAGGTTACAGGTATTCATAAAGCAACGTTCACTAATCTTGTTAGTTCTCAATCTTACATACGACTTGGCAATGACACTCTACAGCCAGGCGATAGTGTTGAAATAGACATTGATATTCTAAAAGATGGTACGCCGCTAACTTTTATTACACATAATGCAGCCAATAAGCGAGTGAACTTTGGTATCTCTATTCCTTGGTTAGATTCACTTCATGATTTTCGACGAGTGGTGCAAGTCAGTTGCGCTCAGACGGATTCAGACATTTGTGATAACTATTTAGAACTCAACGGTGAAGAATCTCCCTCTGGAAAAATTCAAATTGGTTATCTTGACTATGAAACACAAGAAATAGACTTCTTTGTTTATAACGGTAGTTCTAGCTCATCGGCTGTTGCTTCATTTGTCTCATCAGTGACTTCGCACTTAAACAGTAAACGGACGGCTAACGATATTATTGCAATTAATGTGAATTCAATTTCTTCGTCTGTTTGGTCAAGCCTAAGTAATGCACTTGATAATTATATTTCAATTCAAGGTGGTCTTGGTAATCATGCCAACAACAATGGTTCACTTGTATATGCAGAGCAAATTGGTGTCGATAGTTATCAGCGTTCAACGCCTCAAAACTCGTGGGGAACTCAAACGAGCCACCTATTTGATATGCCATAAAGCAAGGAGCATGTAATGAAACAACTCTTTAAGACACTTCTATTTGCACTCACAATTACACTCTCTGGCTATAGTGCGACGGTATCTGCCACAGAGAATGAGCTTGCAGGTGATATGTGTCCCGATGCGAATATTTTGAGTGGTATTATTGATAGAATGTGTTGGTCTTGCTTGCTTCCAATTCGCATGGCAGGGATTGGTGATGCACCTACGGGAGCTGCACCAGATTCACCATTTTGCATGTGTTTTGATGAAGCTTTAGGGTTGCCTGAAATTGGTTTGCCTATCGGCTATTTTGAGCCATCTCGCCTAGTGTCTTACAGCCCGACACCGTATTGTATGCCGTCACTTTCGGGATCGCGATTATCAGATGATATTACCTTGCTTGGAAATCTAGGTACTGAGAGCACGCAAGAGATGGATGATAAGTCCTTCATGCACTACAAGTACTGGATTTATCCAATCATGCAAATCATTGGGATGTTCACTAATGCCGATTGTCCAACCGGGCCATCGAACACCATTGATTTAGCTTTCTTTAGTGAAGTTGATCCGCTATACGGCAATGATTTTCTCAACTTCTTGATGTTCCCTGAGTCCATAGTCTTTGCTAACCCAATTGCTCAAAGTATTTGTACTGCGGATTGTGCCGCTTTAATGGCTGGTGCAGAGTTTGAGCAGAATTATTTTTGTGCATCTTGCGCGGGAAATTTATACCCAATGACCGGAACAGTAACAACCAGTGATGATGATGCCGTTCGCAATACTGAGCTGCTTACTGCTCGCTTACTTGGTGTATTGCACCGTCGAGGACAAGCTTGGCTCACAATGGGCGATCATAGAACAAGTGGAACATGTGAAGTTGAATACGCACCAATGCTCCCAAAAACCCAATACCGCTCATCGATGTTATACCCCGTTCCCGAAGCGCAGAATACGACCGTTGAAATGATGGATGGTGCGAGCAGTGTCGGTAATTCAACAGAAAACAATTCACAAACGACAACCATTTATGACCAAGAGTGCTGTCACAAGCTTGGTGAGTCAACGTGGAAGTGGGGAAATAACCGAACACGACCAAGCAAAAATGCCTATGTTTATCTCATTTATCAGTGGAATGATTGCTGCTTGAGATAACTCATCAAAAATCGGAACGTTTTAGTCCTGTTAGTGCAGGTTTGGGTAAGACTCATCAACCATACTTATGAGTAGTTAATGAGAGAAAAGGATAGTGTCATGAGTATTTTTATTGATAATAAATTTAAATATGGATTAATCGCGGGTGTGATGGCGTTTGCTACTTATAGTTTTATTGGCGATAAAGGCAACCCATATACGGAAGTGAAGTCATTATATAATGAGTGTGAGTCATCCATTGCTAATGACAACTTTGATTCATGTAACTCATTTTTTACCGCTTATTCTAATACGATGAATCAATTTAATAAGAGTACTGTATCTGTTAGTGATGTCGTTTCACTGCATAAATCACTTACAAGCGCAGGTTATGAAAATAGTATCGAAGAAATGACGCAAGGCTTACTCACGATCTTGCCAAGTGGTAAGTATGTGACGCAAGCCAAGGTGGGAATTTTAGATGCCATTTTAGGCGACTAATAGCGATTCAAGCTGACTATTGAGTTGGTGCTTATTGTGGCTTACCAAACTTTTTGAACATGAAAATATGGAAGCAATCTCAGCGATATCATATTGCTTGTCCAATAACCCTGCATCATTTAAAAAAATGATTTGATGCATAGGCTTGAGATTATCAAACAGGCTTTGAACTTCATCTTCAATAGAGCTAGATAAGAGCGCGGTTTCTGGATTTGAAGAAACTTGGGGCTCATTATCATAAACGAGTTCGTCATGCGTAATATTATGCTCAATTTGCTTTTTAAGAAAGTCGGCTTTATCGAGATACAACGTTCTTAATATATAGCCAGCAACTTCATTGATAGAGCTGTTAGAGCGAATATGAGATAGGCATTTTCTGATAATAAAGAAGCCTTCTTGGTTTACATCATCAATGGATTCGTTAGCGTGATATTTGTTACACACATTGATTGACGTTGAGTGGTTAACCGACTCTAACTCAAAGGCCATCATTGATAAATGCGCGTCAAAATTAAATAAATGACTGCGATAAACAGAGTATTTGGGAATCACTGTTTGAATGAAAAATGCTGATGGCTCTAATTTGATTAGCTCATCAATACTGCTGAATGAGATGAGTGCTTCTTTTGCCATATCTTTATCGCGTGTTGAGTTAAGTGCAAGTGATGCGAAATGACGTTTATTTAAATGAGGAGTAATCCACGACTTTAATTGTTGTACATCCATCGTCAATAACAGTTCATTGACCAATTGATTAAGCTCTGCAATGTCATTGATGATTTTTTTATTGAAAGATTGGTTGTTCATAATCAGATCCTCGCCCGGTTGATTCGAACACTATAACAGGCCCAACACCCATAGTTTTAAAAAGTGTTAAGTACTTGTATTAACAATTTAAAAGTGGAGTGAGTGATGACAGGTTATCAACAAATGCTATTTAATTTTTATCGCAAAAATGCTGAAACAGATAAAAATTACCGAGAAGGAATGAATCTGATACAAGAGCAAGTTCGTTCTGACTTGAGAGAACGCTATAAGAATAAATTAGGTAAAGGAAAAAGCTGATGCAGATTTTTAATTTGGAAAGAGAGACATTTTCTAGTGATCAGAAAATGATGATGGCTCAACGATTTAATCATCCAATTGAGGCATTAAAGCATTATGATTTCAATCTAATTGAATGGCGAATCATTTTAAATATTTTCCATCCTGAACGCTGCAATGCACTCCAATGCTCTTATGTTGCTATTGATGATAATGAAGTCGCTTTGATTACTCAATTTGATGATCAAGGCTTGTTTGATTTGCGTGCTTTTGCAACGTTGCTTTGGACTTATTCGAGTGATGCAAGGGATGACTACTTGAAAATATTATCTCTCCCGCTTTCGGTCAAAGAGAAGATCATCCAAACACTGCAAGATAAAAAAGTGGTTCATTAAAGAATTTTCCCCGATAGAAATTGATTGATGGCTCAATACCATCAGGATTTTTCTATCACACTGTTGTGACTGCAGCTAACTGTCATCGGGACTAAATATCCTGCCATCCGTCGCATTGCGACAAGAACTATGAGTAGAACACTGCTCATAGAGCATGACTACTCGCTAAACAAGGAGTTAATTATGCTAAAGCCGTTTATAGTACATCGCCTTTATAAACAAGGTCGTCGAGTACGCCTCATCTATATGCATGATGAAAAATTGTCTCCAAACTTATTGGGTACAATTTTGCATGTTGATGATGTTGGCACTATTCATGTAGCTTGGGATAACGGAGCCACACTTGGTTTAATCCAAGATAAAGATTTATTTGAGTTGGTCGAATAGATTTATTTAACTCATTTCATGCACTGGGCATTACTTTTGTCCAGTGGGACAAAAGTAAGCTCTATATTATTGGAGATTATTATGTCTTACGAAATTCTTTATGATCTAGTCGCTACTAAAATTGATATTGATGAACTACGGAAAGAAACGGCTGATTTCTTTGGTTGTTCTATTGATAGTAACGATATTTACTCGCTCTCGCGTGACCGATTCGGTCTATCCGTCGTTAATTTTGAAGATGTTATCACTCTGCAAGCCTTGGTTGGACCATCAAATGTATATAATGATGATAATCAACGTGTACGAGATTGGACAACGCTTGGTATTGATATTCATTCATCAATTTTTGAGGAGCACGGTATTCGTACTGCTGTTCATGTCGAGAATGGCAATATTCATCCAAATGGTAGGCATGGTGTTGCTGAAGGATATATTAAAAAAGTGCGGAGATTATTAGCTAATGCGTCACGTTTTGAACTTCCTTATTGTATTACAGGTTACTTACCTGAACCTAAATGTGATGTGGATTTTGACTCGCTAGATGTAATAAGCAATAAGCTTTCATTTATTAATGAGTTTGAGTTGGAAGTTGAGAAGACCTATAGCTCAAAACGCACACGTATATTCTGCAGACCGAAAAATAGCTTTGAGTATGTGCTCTTTGCATCATTGATAAATCAGCAGAAAGGCTACTTTAAGTTGCCTGTTCCTGAATATCACCTGTCTGTAAAGCGAGCAAGATAATGAGATTGTTCACTAGAGTCATTATGTTATCCAAAGACGATGCTTTTTCTGAAAGAGTATTCGTTCGAGTAAATAATAACGTGATGAAAAATTATAGACGCAATCAAGACTTAGTTATTGTTAACCTAGAAAATCAGCATTGGGTGTTAGTTAAAGTGTGGGGTGCAAATGGCATACCAGGTCTAACCAAAAATGCGATTGCAATGGATTACGATACGATGTCGTTACTAAGTGTTTATAAAAATGCAGACGTTCGTTTGGTCGTTCGCAAAGCGACATACATTGATCACATAAAACATCAATGGTCGCATGACGATGCCACGATACGACTGCCGTTTAAAATATCAATGTTAGCTATCATGCTATCTATTGGTACAACCTGTATCTCTTTTATCTTATAGAGATACTAAAAACTTATTACCCAAAGAGGAAAATACTTCCTCTGTGGGAGTGTTGCCTCTTTAGGTTAATGGAGGTTAACATGCCCAGTAAGTTACGATTAAATATCTACAAAATACGCCACGAATTAGCCTGCTTCTCAATACAGCATGTCGCTGAAAAGTTTAATTTACCTCTAGTTCTAATTCATCAAATCCGAGTGAATGATGTCAGATTTTTTGATTTCTCTAACGGATACGATGAACATATTCTAGAAAAAGGTATGTTTATTTTAACCGAGCTTGGTGTTGAGAAGTACTGCGCGAAGTGTAATGAGTATTATCCGTGCGATAGTGTGTTTTTTTACCCACGAATTGACAATAAACCGCATACCTACTGCATTGCTTGTATCAAGCAGATAGCTCAGTTTGGTGCTACAGATACATTGCCTTTGTTTAATCCAAAAGGCGTGTTAACGGTTAAAGATGATCACAATAATATCTTATTGCGAATTAAAGCCAAGGCGCACTATTGGACATTGGAGTTAATTGATAAGTTACTTCATAGCTATGAATTAACATCACGCTCTGTCTATATCGATGAGGAAAAAGTTATTTTCTAACTATCTAAGTTTGACTCCAATGGAGTCAAACTTAAAAAAATCAGAACAATTTAGTCCTGTTAGCGCACCTTTCTACTTATCCTATCTTTTATACTTTTAATATTCTTTATAAGAAGATTTGCATCTTTTGATGCAGCGATTCTTAGAATCTGTGCAAGCAGTCTCTTGTCGCTCTTTTGAGTGAGTATTATTGTCGAAAGGCGTAATACATCCACGTTGTATTTTTTTACAACACCGCCAATGGCACTTTTTTTGCCATTGGGCAGATGAGTGCTTTTTTTATATAGGAGATCATTATGATCGGTTTAACTATTGTAATTATTGCATTCATCGCGCTATTCGCTTTCATTAAAGAACAACGTCATAACAATGTATTCGTTAAAGACGAATTACCGTGTGAAGATGATGTTCGCAAATGGAATAACCAATTTGATAAAGAATTTCGTGATTCTCAACGTTACGCGAATTTTAAATCAAAACAACAGCAAGATTTTCAACGCGAAAAGAATGCTAGAGCGCAAGAAAATGCAACAAATGCACGAACTCGCGCATCACAAGCTCAAGAGCAGTATTGGACAGAACGTAGAGAGCGTGAAGCTCAACGTTCTAATAATCAAGCTCGTTCTAATCGTCGTCGTTAATGTAGAGGGTATTATCATGAAAATTTCTAAAGATATGACCAGCTATTGTCTTGTGGGGTGGGTTATTCTATCTACTGTGGCATTGCCTTTTTTAATTGGGTTAATTCAATTTGATTTTCCGACTCGTTTTGGAAATTCAGAAGTCTTTCGCATGATGGAAACGGAAATTACGTTTTATATGGCGATTGGTGTTACCGTTAACTTAACTGCTTACATTGTGTTTAAGTTGTTCAAGTCAATGAAAGTTAAATCATAACAATAGTTAATCAAGTGGCTCCTTTTGGAGCTACTTGGTGCTATTCTTACTAATCTCGCCTTTTATAAAGATAATAATGCAAGTAATACCTGTTGCCGCACCTATCAACATACAAAATCCAGATAAATACAAAAAGCCAGTATGCTCAATAGAGCGCGAATACTTATAGAGTAAGACACCCATGAACATAAGGGCATTGCCAGCAAGCATGACCTTAATGCAATCGGGTTGATCTTTGATGTATTGGTAAATATTCATAGTCTAACTTTCCTGCTAAATAAGTATGATGCGTCGGTTCTCCATCACTTGAATAATTGATGACGGCCATCACTTTTGGATTTGAATCAAGTCCAGTTCTATTCGTATGTCGATGAAATAAATAGACTAGCTGAATCATAATTATAGCAGTCAAAAAATCGTCTTGTTCTTCAAACACAATCGTCGTGTCTTCAAACGGATTGCTACTCGGTTGAGTTTCATAAATGGACTCTAAGTATTGAAGGGGTTGCTTAGAATAACCAGGGTATTTGAACCTTAAAGTTTCGTTCTCATAGCATTCACATGTTGATCCGATAATCGGGGTATCAACAAGGTTTGCTTTATGCAGAAGGTCAAAAATATAACCAGTTTTACCGTCAAGCAATGCATAGTGAATTTCATCTTTGACCGCACCAGCCTCTTGCATAAATTGACGATCTAAAATGAGGTCACTTTCGATGGGATACTGCTCTTACATTAAAAATGCCCAATTTCGAAAAAACTCTTTAATGGGCTCATCTGATTGATAACGTGACTGCCAATGGGAAAAAGTAGATAAAATGGTAGAAGACATAGTAAGTGCTCTTATTGAGTGATTTGAGCTTTGTTGTGTTGTTTTACCTAGTTTTCCAAATTTATTTTTACTTGGTAGCAGTTTTCGTCAATACGAACGGTTTTAACCGAGGTGGGGTAGAGTGATGATTTTATTTCTAAAGAGTAGTGCTCGTGCTCAAAATGTTGGTTGGCATAAGTACTATTGCTTAAATAGTGAGAAGTGGTTACTTGCTGATTCTGAGTATCTAGCAAGTGAATAAAAGCAAGATCAATAGCCAGTTTTTGTTTAGTGACATCATCAAGGCTTGTTTGTCTGTTATCGAGACAAATAACCTGTGCTGCCGCACTTTGACATGCGACAGCAAGTAGTATTAGACATGATGATATTACACTCTTTTTAAACATTGCTTACCGGCTATTAAAATAGGCTGTTCGTGGCCAACATTTGAAACCGCTATCCAGCGAACATAACCAAAATTGAGTTCTTCACATCGCAAGCTCTTTAGTCTCTCATGGCTCTGAATTGTCACGGAGCGACGGAAAATATTGAACCATGCGTGAGAGTAAATAATCCTTACCTGATTGTAGAACAATTTTACTTTGATGCGCCAAGCCGATAGAAAGTACAAAAAGAATGTTAGTACGGTTAATTCAACTGGAAATGCATAGCCATTGATGAGAGAGCTACTCATCATTAATGCGACCAATGCCGCAAGGCCGTGAGTAAAGAAACGAATAGTGTTGCAAATCGGTAGTTCAGTATTAATTCGTTGATACAGCATGAGTTACCTCGACTAATTTATTTAAATAAATGGTTGGATTAACCGTTGATTTGTCAATGTAGATTGATGGTATAGATGTGAAATCTTTTATGTTTGTTTGGTTGTCTTTTTCTATAAACTCGACAATAAAACCAGATTTTTCAGTATTCACCTCTGGCGTTGAATTGGGATGGAACCACATTACATGAAGGTTCTTAACAACACATAAGCCATAAAAAAAAGGGAATCTGTCAAGATAAGTGGGGAGCTGTCAGATGGGTGATAGAGCGAGTTGAGATTGGGTTTACTGGTGTTACCAAATTCATCGATATAAATACGGCGACCACATAAATAGATGACTAACCGTTTTGATTCTAGAACTTGTTGTAAAGACGCTGAGTAATCTAAGCAATTATCTAAATTAAGATCGTTAGCCAATTTTCTTGTATCCATAAAATAGACTGCATTTTGAAAATGATGCTTTTTTGATGTAATAAATGAGTTTAATGAGTTAATGGACAGAGTTTGTGATACTAAGTCAAATACGCTCTTTGTACCTTTTGACCAACTTCGATAAAGTTGGTACGGAACAGGTATGTGGTTTTTCACACAAAATAATACCATTGCTTGTTTAGGGGATAAGTCGGTATCCATTGAAGCATGAATATCTTCAATCACAGTGTCTATGTTATCTGAGATATTGAGTTTTTTAGCAACAGGAAAGACTTTTCTTTTTAAAAATAGATTGATATTTACGCGCATAATCATGCTCCACCATACTGATATTTTTAAGTATGGTAGAGTGATTGAGACTAAACCCGCGCTAACAGGACTAAAAGGTTCATTTTTTTCGTGCCATTCTACTTGCATCAAAATGCCACAGATGGCCGCGAGATGGTGCAGTATTTTCAAACTCTCCTTTCGGATACACACGCTTTACAACCGCATTGAGGGCTTTAGGTCTTAAATCAATGACGCTTAATCCTATTTGACGACTGTGTGGAAAGTCATTTTCAATATAGGTATTGATAGTAAATGATGTGAAATAACATAACCGGGACGGGTCGGCTGCAGGGTTATACGGACTATCTCCACTTAATACCGTATCTTTCTCAAAATCAAAATGAAACCTGTATGCTGAAAAGCGATCAATGACCTTTCCTGCTTCACTGAGTTCAATGTAATCCTGACTCAATGCGACTGAGTTTAAATATTCGTTTTGAAATATCGGCCAAATACCAGTACACACGCCAGCAGAACTAAGTTTAGCTTCTGGCATATCTAGCTTTTTAATTTGGCTCGGCTTCATGCCTCCACCATACAAGATTTTTTCTGCAGCAGTGTTGCTAATGAAGTCGAATAACGTGGCTTTTTTAGCTAATTGCCAATAGTTCGCACCTGCGCCACTCCTAAAACCATCTGGCTTTAAATTGCTCAAGTGAGTCCATGATTTACAGGTAGTGGCTCTAAAATCATCGGATTTTTTAAAAAACTTGTATTGGCAAAGATCGTAAACAAGCGTTGAGAAATCAAACCGTGAATTCACCTCCATGATTCGCTCACCAATGTCCCACGTTGAATGTAGAAAAATACCATGAATATTAATCGGCTGAACTGCAACATCTCTGATTTTAGGGTGTAACGGCTCTAAATTACTGAATATTTCATAATTTCCATGATAATGAGACAGTGCGGCTTGCAGTTGTTCTGCATACTGATTGACTACAAGTTCTACTAGTTCATAGATGCGATTGGTTAATTCTTCTCGGGCATCATATACAGGACCATAATATCGAGATGAATATATATCTTTTTCTTTTACGATAGCTTGATACTTCTTTTCAAGTGCTTTGAATTTTTTATCGTTGCGATACAGGTTGGCAATCTCGTTAGCTGACCATTTCTTTTTTTACTTGTAGCGTTAGTTGAAAGGGAGTTTACGATTGAATCACTGATTTTCTCATTGATATTAAAAACTTGATGATAGCTAACACATTTAGGATAGTTAGGTGGGCACGCTTTTTTAGTTTGATAAAACTGACTGGCACTAGTGATCGCAGGTGAAAAGCCCTGATAACTGGCATGAAAAATTGGGTCAGAATAAGCAACAAATTCTTCCTGTACGACTTTGTTAGCAGCACGATAATTCATCATCTTTAAAGCTTTTTGATGTAAGTAATAGCCTATTTCTTTTGAATTAGGCGCACCCTCTTTGAAGGTAACAGTTGCAAGGACCTGTCCTTTTTTTAGTGTTGGCAATGTATCTTGGTGAATAGAATAGTAAATGCTCGTATCTTTTTGTTGTTCATAGGGTAAATCTAAAGGTAGTACGTCTTTCTTTTCTTGGTAAATAAATAAGCGTGAGTAGGTTGTTGAAGGAATGAGATCTAGACCAAACCCACCTTTGCGATCAAATCGATGTTTATTCTTTTTTTGGTCATCAAGTGATGGTTGTGCAACTCGAAATTGCGCACGGCTATAGTGTAAACGGTTGAGGTTCTTGGCCATGTTCTCATCAAACGTGATTTTTACAACGGTATCGATGCAATGAGAGTGATTGGACTCATGGGGTTGGCAAGCACGATAGCTGTAATCGACAACTTCGACATTTTTGATATCTTTGGACATGCTAACGATATTGTGAGAAATGGCACCAAGCTCGCTTGCACTAATAATAAATGCACTCTGCTCTGAGGCATTCTTAGTGGCAAAATAGACACCATGTTGTTTCAGGTAGTCAAACGTTTCTTGCTCTAAATCATTGATAGCAATGGTTGATTTCCCGATGATTTCTTTGGCTGATACATTTGTTGTTAACAATATCAACATCAATACCAAATAACGCATAAGACCACCTTTGAATAACTACTTTTACTAGTTTATGTCAAAGGCGGTCATTTATTGCAAAAATGCTAATCTGCTATTTCTTCAATACATCGGAATCAATATCCAATGGTGAGGCTGTACCATCCCAATGAAGATCGGCTCTATCACCTTCTGTGCTAAATACATCTAGTGACCCATCCATTGCGTTTGGACCTGATATCATCGCATCGACAGCGGATAACTCTGTTGGTACTTCATACTTTACGTCTTGGTTAACTCGGTCAACTTCTGACTGCTGATAGCTGTTTAACTGAATGTTATTCGAAAGAGCTGCATCACCAAGCTCTTTCCACTCATTATTGGTTAAGTTAGCCACACCAGCGTTTTGAGTCATTTCAAATAACTGTGCAGTTTGGTTATCCATTCCGCCATTTTTGGCTTGTTCTAACTGTCGAGTCTGTTCTTGATTTACTAGCTCTGACGAATTTTGACTAATAGAAATTGGATTACTCACAGAATCAATATTTTGTTCTGTCGTATTAGCGGGCTGCGCACTTTCAACATTGCCATTTGGCGCAACACTTTCAGGTTGTGGCGTTGGTGTAACACCTGTTGTTTGAGTTGGCGACTGACCACCATCAGTATTTTTGGGCTCAGAGGCATTGCCAGTTGGCGCAATACTTTCAGGTTGTGGCGTTGGTGTAACACCTGTTGTTTGAGTTGGCGACTGACCACCATCAGTATTTTTGGACTCAGAGGCATTGCCAGTTGGCGCAATACTTTCAGGTTGTGGCGTTGGTGTAACCCCTGTTGTTTGAGTTGGCGACTGACCACCATCAGTATTTTTGGGCTCAAAGGCATTGCCAGTTGGCGCAATACTTTCAGGTTGTGGCGTTGGTGTAACCCCTGTTGTTTGAGTTGGCGACTGACCACCATCAGTATTTTTGGGCTCAGAGGCATTGCCAGTTGGCGCAATACTTTCAGGTTGTGGCGTTGGTGTAACCCCTGTTGTTTGAGTTGGCGACTGACCACCATCAGTATTTTTGGGCTCAGAGGCATTGCCATTTGGCGCAACACTTTCAGGTTGTGGCGTTGGTGTAACCCCTGTTGTTTGAGTTGGCGACTGACCACCATCAGTATTTTTGGGCTCAGAGGCATTGCCAGTAGGCGCAATACTTTCAGGTTGTGGCGTTGGTGTAACACCTGTTGTTTGAGTTGGCGACTGACCACCATCAGTATTTTTGGGCGCAGAGGCATTGCCAGTTGGCGCAATACTTTCAGGTTGTGGCGTTGGTGTAACCCCTGTTGTTTGAGTTGGCGACTGACCACCATCAGTATTTTTGGGCTCAGAGGCATTGCCATTTGGCGCAACACTTTCAGGTTGTGGCGTTGGTGTAACCCCTGTTGTTTGAGTTGGCGACTGACCACCATCAGTATTTTTGGGCTCAGAGGCATTGCCAGTAGGCGCAATACTTTCAGGTTGTGGCGTTGGTGTAACACCTGTTGTTTGAGTTGGCGACTGACCACCATCAGTATTTTTGGGCGCAGAGGCATTGCCAGTTGGCGCAATACTTTCAGGTTGTGGCGTTGGTGTAACACCTGTTGTTTGAGTTGGCGACTGACCACCATCAGTATTTTTGGGCTCAGAGGCATTGCCAGTTGGCGCAATACTTTCAGGTTGTGGCGTTGGTGTAACCCCTGTTGTTTGAGTTGGCGACTGACTACCATCAGTATTTTTGGGCTCAGAGGCATTGCCAGTAGGCGCAACACTTTCAGGTTGTGGTGTTGGTGTAACCCCTGTTGTTCGGGTTGGTGATTGACCACCATCAGCTTTATTCGGTTCGGTTGCTACACCTGTTGGTGCTGGATTATTACCGAGTAATGTGGAAAACTTAAACCCATCATTACTTTGTGGTGCAACTGGACTCAATGTTGAATTATTGGTAAATGAGCTTGGTAACTCACCAGCGGAGCTTAAATTAACTCGCTTCTGTTGGTAAGGCGTTAATTGGATACCGTTTTGGTTAGCTATTCCATTAACGGTCTGCCACTGCTCTTTAGAAAGCTGCGCATTAGGAACTTGAGCTTGAGTAAATAAATCGTGTTGTTGACTGCTCAGTGTACCATTTTCTTTTAAGCTATCTGTAACTACAGTCTGACGCTTGATTTGCTCTGCTTCATTTTCTTTATTAAATGAAGATTGTCCTTCTGTAATCGCGTTATCTACAAATTTACTATCATTTTTTTGTTCATGATATATCGATGTTGCTGCTGTATTATCAGGCGTAAATGTAGAGTAACTTGTCCCTGTTTGTAGTTGCGTAGTTGGATTATCTTTTAATGCAGCATGTTGGCCGATCATTGGAGCTAGTCGGCCTTGTAATTTTTCATCTCCAACAATCTGCGCGCCTGCATATGCATTATTGAAGAAGTTAGGATTATTAGTATTACTTTCAAAACCTCCTTCTCTTGCAGAATAATAATTAGCGGCAGATTCCGGTGTGATTTTTCCATCACGAATCGCTGTGGCCATCGCCATCAGTTTTGGATTATCTTGTGCTTGCTGATAAATTTCTTTACTGTTATTTATCATTTCAGCACCTACCTTTTTATCAAAGTCAGAAACGATATTATTATTAATCGCTCGTTCTAAAATAGAAGGCTCTCCATTTGCTCCAGGCATTGATAGGGCAACTGTTGTTGCTAAGGCCGTAGCTTCTTTAGAATTAGATGTTAACAGAGGATTATTTTCATTTTTCAGTACGTTATTTGCATTGAGTTTATCTGTAACCAAGCCCATTACAGCGGGTACTTGTTTAGAATATGGTGATAACGTAGGTTCTGCTGACGTATCATTCTCTAAGTCTGTTGTAGATAATGATTTTTGAGTGTTATTGATAAACGTAGTCGCATTTTCAAGTGCAGCTTTAGGCATACCATACTCACCCATTTGTGGTCCAGAGCCAATCGTTTGCAGAATCCGTTTGGCGGCGTCACTCTGATTAAACTCTTGAGTTTGCTGTTCGCCTTGCTGTTCAGCTTTGTTCTTATTTTCTTCGTCTTGTGTTTTAAGTTCAGCCTGATTTTGATTGTTCACGCTGGTAACAGTTTTACCATTGAGAGCATGATCAACACTTCCCTTAACTTGTGAACCGCCATTTCTAACGTCCTGTTCAATATTTTTACGGTCTTTCTCAAATGGATCTTGATCAAGTTTGGGTTGATCAATTTTTTGTGCATTTAAGTTAGTGGCCATCTGTTCTAAGCTACCACCGAGTTTTACTAAGTTATGATCGCTACCAAACTTCGTGCCGATTTCTCTAAACTCTCCACCGAGTTTATTCATTGCAGCCGCACGATCTTCTTTATTATCCATTGTGCCAATATTACGTTGACGCTCATTGACATCCTGAATATACATCTGGGCGGCAGTCATACCCTCATGGCCATTCAATGCTTTTAGTGTTGTTAAATATTTTTGTTCAAACTCTTTGTATTTGTCAGTATCTTTACCACCAAACTCCTCTGCTTTTAGGTTTTTATACCAAGCTGCAAATCGGTTGTTCGTTCCGATGGCGGCAGATAAGTTAGAGTCAAATTTTAAGTTTACTCCATTGCTACTTTGCTCGGTGGCACTGTTAAGCGCAATGCGTTGTTTAGCCTCATTATACTGTTGAGCTGATTGTTTCATGTTGGTATAAGCCGTGTCATTAAGGCGACCATCACTAAAAGCCTTTCTTAAATCAGCAGTATTCTGGAGAGAAAAGTCACTTTTTATGATTGTTGAATCACTATTAACATTAGAAATGGCCTTGTTCAGTGACTTTCTATCGGCTTCAGATAACTGGCCGCCTGTTGTTGCATTAAAGCTCGGCAGACCAGGGATCTTACTCATGCCTCTAACACCTGCGTTTACAACCGTGCTATAGGCTTCTTCATAAGACTTACCTGTATTTTTAGATAATTGATGGGCAACTTGAGCGATATATTGTTGTCCTTTAGATAATGACGTTTGACCCGCTTCGCCACTGTTTGCACCTTCTACCCAGCTTTTTGAAACTTTGGCTAAACTAGACAATTGCTGATTAATTGCAGAACTCGTCGCTTTCATTGTCGAATGGCTAGCTTGAGTAGAGCTGGTTGTACCAGAAGTGATCCCACTGATACCCGAAATTGAACCCATACCGATACCTGAAAAACCAGATTGAGTACCTACCCAAGAGCCATCTTCACCCATCGTGCGAGTGTGCGTACCAATCTTATATGAGCCGCCAGATACGTTTGGTGCAATATTTGGTGATAAACCACCTGCTTGTACTTGGCCACCGCCTATGCGATTAGCCATTGAAACAGCCGCGTATTCGCCGCCTTTCAACATCATATAAGCCAGTAGTGGGATGAATGTGTACATGAACGACGCATTAGCAATGTAGCTTTGAGCTTCCGTATAAAATGTAGAAATCCCTCCAATGGTAAAGGCTGAGCCATCAACAATATCATTTGAGTTATATTGCTCAATTGACCAATCTAGATAAAAATCGATTAAGACACCGACCACAGGATACAGACCAACTAAGACAAGAAAACGGAAATATCCCAACGAGGTTTTAATGCCATTTTCTCCGAATAGGACAAAGAAGCTGATTAATGGCGCACAAAACCAGACAAACCCTTCAAAAATAGAGATAAGAGCAGGTGCCATTTCCATCCACATCGCTTTTGCACCAGCTTGTTCATAAATTCGAGAGTTTTTAGCTTGGAATTCTTGATAATCAGCAAGATAAGCTCTTAGTGGATCATCGCTAGGCAGACTGTTAGCAGACTTATAAAGATGGTATTGAATAAACTGGTTGGTTGCTAAATCGAGTGCATCCTCTGAGGAATTTCCCAATTGGACCAATGCATTTTTTACTTCAACTTCAGACGTTTTTAAACGAATAAGGTTCGCTTGAATCATTTGATGAAAATCTGAATGTGGACTAGTGAAGTATGTTCCAATTAATCTATATGCTTCATCACAACTTTCTCTTTTCCAAACGCCATCTGTAGCTGTACCTAATTTTACATCTGTATACCATGCGTTTGAGGTGATTTCTAAGGCTGCCCACGAATCCAATGCCGAGTATAGTTCAGCGGGATTTGCTTCAGTATTTGGAGCTGAAGTGCGAATATCCTCATAATAACAGTCGTTCATGTAGTTAACGAATGATGTAGAAAAGTCAGTATCACCCAAGTTGGTATCTAATGTCCTCTTGGAGCCGTCACCTTGCCCTGCTTTTTCAGTCTTAACCAAAGCGCGGAGTGCATTAACATGACTGCTTCCTGAATTTGGTAAGACAAAGAGATTTTCAACGATTTCACGAAAGGCGTTAGGAATCGAAGTCGATACATTGCCAGCTACAGCAAGGCCAATAGGCATATCAGGATAAAAGGACACATTACCTGTCGTTGGCTGCTCTAAGACCACATCCACCCTTGGTACAAATAAGAGTAACCAGAGCGCGTAGCCTTTAATGACCATCCCAAAATCTGGCATTCCTTTCTCGAAAATACCTTTCAATGCGCCAGCCAGAACAGCAAGTAATAATCCTAGACCAAGTACATAGTTAGCATTACCAAAGTCACCCGTAGATGGATCAAATGCCATCTGAACAGCACGAAATATGCGTGAAGTAAAATCGAAATTACCAAGCGTGTAAATAGTCCATTCCATGCTCTGCCCCTTATCTATAAAACGTATTATGGTTCATGATGTCACCGACAACTTCAGATACCGCTTCGTGATTTGGATGACCTTCAATGCGAGTTTTATAGGTCGAATTTAACTCTGCGAGTTGGGTGTTTAGTGTATTTAGTAACTTTTGGATATTGTCTGTGACATCTGCATTTTGGTTTTTAGCCGAGTGATGCGCATTCATTAACTGAGTTTGCACATCAACAGCGAGTGCTCTTGCATACTCATACGCAATTAATTGTGAGAGATATTCTACCGCGCCACTTAGTTGCTCCATTTTGTAACCTTTAACAGCAAAGTGACGCATCATGCCGTACACATTAATAGTAGATACGGATAGCAGAGCGACTTGATCTGATGTGAGGGTTTTACTTCTTCCACCATCTTTATAAACAGAAATCAGGTTTGCATCACCAGGCGTGACGCATTCACTTGCGGTTGAACTCAGTCCCATGATCGTTAAACAAATATGGTGAGAGAGTGATTTCCAGTTAGTCTTTTCAACTTTGGTCACTTCATCACAATCAGTGTTATTATTGCAATCCCAGTAAGTGAAAGGTTTTCCATTTGGCTTACCGTAGGCCAGCTCAGACAGTGAAACTTGACTCGGGTAGCTATAGATATCATATTTGTCCAGCCCTTTAGGTGCGATATAAGTCCCCGTGATTGATTGAATTAACTCAAAGTATTTCCAATCACCACCACCAATGGTTGTGGTATCTTTGATGTTTGCCATGTCGAACGCATTGTAAATGACATTACCAAAATAGATCTCTAAATCTTCATTAGGTATGCCATCTGGCGTGATGAAGTCCATCATATCCGCGATGCCCATTGAAGGAATTTTGTTAACCCAAGAACTAACGTCATCTTCTAGACCTTCATTTACGGCTGTCACTGCTGCATTGGATTTGATTTTTTCTTCTATACCATGCTCCGTGGCCACATTTTCCATAAACTTACTTCCTGCTTCACACGCATTTTTAAAGAACTGAGAAAGTTGGTCTAATTTTTTCTTTAATGCTTGCATTAGTGAGCTACACTGGGCACAAAGTGAGTCTATTGCTAACATGAAGGCGTATGATGCGGCACCAGCGGCAATTTGCCGCATAGCATTCTGTAGTTGTCCTGAGAGGTCTTTGATAGCAGAAAATGCGCCGAGCTGCATGTCGATTCCGTTACAACCTGCCGATATTGAAGGGGTTTGGAAGTTGAAAAGTTCTTCTTCTGTGCCTTTGAAGCGAATGTTGGCTGAACCAAAGACAACACCCGTTCGTTTTTGAGTTTCAATCGTTGTCATGCCATGACTAACAGAGTAACTATCAAAGACATCTTTAAGAGGACTACCTGCATTTGCAACCGATAAAATGCCAATACTGAACATGGCGGAGAGAATAATTGTTAAAATTTTATTGAACATAATCTTGACCTCCTTGTGGCATACTAACGATCTGATCCAAATTTAATTGGATTTTATTGATACCTTCTAGGGCGTCATCAATGGCTATCTTTTTTAGAAATTGATACTCATCCATGTTCCATTTATTGCTATCAGATAGCCGTAACTTTATATAGTTGATACTGGCATCGTGAGCAATGATGTAGAGATTCGTTGAGAGTTCATTATTTAGTACGACACTGTTGTATCGAAGCGCAGGGATAACATGAGAGTAATAATGCAAAATCGAGTGAGACAATGCTTCCTCATTATGTTCTTGCTGTGCTTTGACCAAATCAGTCTGAATTTGACGAACAAGTGAGTTATCTATTTTGGCGGGTGGTATAGACTCGAATTGATAAATGGTTTCTTCTTCTTGAGCTGCAAATACAGATAAAGAGAACAGTATTGCCAACGTTGTTGAAGTCGTTTTCATCATATCTATACACCTATAAAAAATCTTGTTATTTATAAGTATGAATGATGAAAACAACCCAAAACCCTGCTAACAGGACTAAAAAGCCCCGATTAGAAGAAAGTTTTAAAAATTTCCACTCTCCATGAGCTGATTGAAGTAACGTGGATCGGTTGAAAGACGCTCGACATCGATATTTTCTTCGTTAAATTCGGTATAACGCTGCATTGATTTTACATCAGCGATTGAATCATATTCTTCTGCTGTAATAAGGCCTGCCGCTTTTGACTGCTTAAACGTCATTTCTAAAATTTCGTTCTGAGTTAAAATGCCTTGTGATACTGGAATAATAAACTCGCCATCATGCGTAACAAGAAATAAAGCAGGAACGCGGCTTACACCAAGTTCTTTATATTTCCCTTTCCTATCAACAATAAAATTGTCGGCAAATAAACCACTGCTTAATGCTGGACCATCGATACTAATCGCTTGAGTTTTAATGCCCATATTCTCGATTGACTTCATAAGAGGCGCTTGTTTATTACAATATGGACAATCTGACTCATAGAAAAACCAAAAACCCGCTTGTTGACCAATTTTCTCAATCAGTGGCTTTTTAGCTAAATATGCCTCGCGGCCATGTGCAATGATACCGAACGACGAAGTTGGACGAGCAACAGTTTCATCCAGCATCGAGTTTTGAGCAACATCCTTCATAAATTCTTCAGAGAAAACCTGTGCTTTATCCATAATAACGCGCTGCAAATTTCTTAAACGGCGTATATTTTCAGGGCTTGGATTGTCTATAGCGGCATCACGAAAAACAGTCCAATTAGCACGTATCCATTCGGAACTTAGAGGTTTTGCAGATGTGGTTGCAGGACTTGCAGATGGTGGTGGTGGGGTAGGTTTCTCTTTTTTTACTTCTTCTTCTTTTTTGGGATCGACATAAAAATGCCAGCCTCCAGGCGAATCATTACTATTAATGTAAGCGTCACTTGCCAATAGTGATGAAGAAAATAGTAAAGTAGAAATTAATAATGGTTTCAGCATAGATCCGACTCCCTGTTACGCTTACGACAAAACGGACAAGTCGTTTGATCAAGTTCACTTGGTACTATATAAGAACATCGACAGTCTTCATTTTTGCACTGAACTAATTTAATTGAGTTATCTCGGACTTTAGTGAGTATTTCAACAGCACGGTCTACTGGAAAGTGCTTTAGTGCTCTTTCTTCCGTGAACGTGCGTAAAAATGTTTTATAAGCATGAAGTACAGAGACAGGATCTATATTGGATGGGATTTCATTTTGACCAATTTCTCTCAGGTAGCAAAGATAGAATAGTGCTGCACCTTTATAAGAGTGAATGTTAGATACAGATAGGAAGTTTACTCGCCACGTTACGCGAGTGTGCTTTTTTCCAGACGCTCTGTTTCGAGCTACAATTTCATTTTTAACGACTTTTGTACATGTATCAAAAAGCGCGGTGATTGTTGTTTTTGATGCCCCAAGTCTGACTAATTCTAATGAAGTTTCTTGGTTATGTACGAAGAATTTGGTTGATTCACACATGAGTTTCATATGGCTACACCTCACAAAAAATAAGCCATACCTTCAAAAAAGTATGGCTATGGAGTAAAGATATTATGCTGCGAGTAGTGTTTCACTAAGAGACTGAACTTGCTTTTTAATGAGTGCATTGAAATAATTTTTTTCATTATCTTTTTCACAACAATCAATAAAGTCATTTGCGCAACTTAGTGTGAATGGGATGTAACCATGTGCTAGGCAGCCCGTCCAACGCTCAAGCGGAAGTTCTGCAATTGCTGCAACATCAGCATCAGTACAGGCTAAGAATGTTTTTACTTGGAGTGGTTCTGTTTTTGCTAAAGTGTGAATTTCAAATAGGATGGCAAAAGCGTGATTATGAACCATTGTATTTTCATTTGTTAGCTTAGTTTTGTACTGCTCTTCATACAGCGATAAGTACTCTTTAAAGTTAAAGCGTTGGCAAGCTAAAATAAAAGACTTGATAGGTGAGCAGCCGCGATATGAGACTGGGATGAGTTTCAATGGGCAACCATTTGATGATAAGACATTTTTGACATTAGAATGAGCTAATGCAAAGAATCGTTCTTCATCAAATGAATCAGAAAAGTTCGTGGAGATATTGTGATTTTGTGCAGACGCAATGAGTGTGCGTCCCAACTGAGTTAGGTTATCTAAAGACATATTATTACCCTCTAAATACATAATGATTTAGCACGTACAAACCTAATTCCAAATTAAGTTTGTGTCCTTTTTGAAATTTAGCCCGACGCTAATTTCAGGTATCAATTTTCCTAAATTGATATACAAATTATTGCTTATATTTTGAGCATTGCAAGTTAATAAAGTTGACACTTTTCTCTATAGGTCAATTTTCAAGGCATCAAGTAATGATGAATTAAATGATGTATCTTCAAATTTCTCACTCGAAGTACCTGTATTAGTTTCATCGTGATTTGTTTGAGCCGTATTATTACTACTCACTGCTGTATTGCTCTGAAGTGTTAATTTTTCAACTTGACATTGATGGAGCATGGCAAAACTACAACGAAGCAGGCGATTGATTGTTTTTTGTCGGTGATGACAGTCTGCAATATAATTATAAAGTTCATCCAATGGATCAAAAAAAGTGAGTCTAATTGTATCTGGCGTGGATAGGCGATTAACAAAATAATATAACTCAAGTTCTGTTAATTTTGCCTCATCAAACTGATACACCATTCGACAAAGAGTTTTTAAGTGATCCTTAATTTCTTCTGGCGCACTTTGTGGTGGAAGAAATTCTTTATTATATTTTACTTTTGGAAAGTCCATAGCTCACCCCTTTTGCATTGTCTGCAATAATACCTTTGTTAACTCTGAGAAACCGAGTGTAACAGCAATATGGTGTTGATTGACTAACGTAATATTGTGTCTCGGAAACGCTTTTATGAGTGGCTTAACGAAAAATTTTGCAGGTCCACCCGATACCAAAATTTCTGAAATATCGACGGCATTACCTACTTTATTTTTTAGTGCTTCGATACAATCATCACAGTGAGAGTTTATGATTGGCATCACATCAAACTCATTATTAGTAGATGTCGGGAAGTCATAACTCTGACCAAACACTTCTAGTTTTCCTGTATGAAAAGCTTGATCAATGAGATCGAACGGAATGTCTATGTCGAAATGTGAAGTTAGATGCTCTGATATCGCATAAATCGTTTTATTATGGCCGAGATTGACTGCCGATGAGCGTTTATCGTCAGCGGTTAAACCTATGGTTGTTAGAAAATCGAACGTGCCATACCCTTGATCAATAATAAGTCGTTTTTTATCTGCAATGACGGAAAGCGGGTCAGTTATTCCTTGCTCTTGTGCAATACACTTTGCGTGATGAATAAGCGCACCAAGCGGTTGTGCAAATACCTTCACTTTTTCAATATTAATATTTCTCTCGCCAATTTGATGATGACCAAATAGAAGTGATTCCACCTTATTTACTTTTCCAAGGGCATTGAGTGGCAGTCCAGCAACCAAGATATTGATCGTGTCAGCATCTTGCAGGCTCAATGCACCATAGAATAATGCAAGGTATTTATCCGATGATGTGAACTCGCAATTAAGTGAGCGAACCTCGTCTGGGTTGGTAATTGAGGAAACGCTTGGGCCGACCTCGTATTCAGTTCCATTTACCTTTACGAATACTGATTCTCTTTTTTCTAACATTCCGCTTGATAGTTCAAGGCTCCTATTTTTATTGGTGCGTACTGTCCTACTTGGGAATAAATTAAATTTAATTTCTGAGGACGTTGGTTTTATATTGTAGCCGATTGCTGTTGTACCAAAACCAATATCTACGGCACATCCTACGAGAGATACTTTATTACTCATGATACTGCTCCATTATTATATTTGGTGTTTATTTTAATTTATATAATTATTCATTAAAAAATCAAGGTAAAATTAATATTAATTTGGATTTATTTGTTTTTGGGATATTAAAGTATTCTATTTATTGTGCGTAAGGATGTGTATTTTCGATTGATATTGCTGTAATTATATATGTAATCACGATGCTTTCAAAAATAGAGAAGATTTCGTGTTCATGGGATATTAAAACTGTTTATGGGATATTAAAACCGTTTGTGGGATATTAAAACCGTTTATGGGATATGTTATTAGGTTTATTTTCATGTAGGTTATTGATATTTTATGTGTGTTGCTTTGCTTTTTTCATGATGACTAAAGGGTGTCTTAATTTGTTATTTTTTATACTCTGTTTATGGGATATTAAAGTTGTTCATGGGATATTATATCTGCTTATGGGATATTAAAGTTGTTCATGGGATATTAAATCTGTTTATAGGATATTAAAACTGTTTGTGGGATATGTTATTTTGTTTATTTTAGTGTAAGTTGTTGATATTTTTTTTATTTCACAATTTTGTGTTAAAAAATGAATAAAACGTGCATAATCTATATTTCCTTTTAAATCAGTGGATTACTCTAAATGTTTTTACGGCTTACTGATACAAAATAATATTCGGTATTCATTAGTTGGGTTAAAAAAACAGTGTTATTTGTTGGAAATTTAACTGAATTAATTCTTTTGAAATTATAAAGTTAAAAAATCATTTTTTACGTTGTTTTGTTGATTATTTATATCGATATTCATTAGTTAGCTATTTTTATTTCCTTTGTTTTTTCATTTTTTATTTTATTGTTTTGTAAGTTATTTGTAGATATTAAAGTTGGCGAGTAGGTTATATTTTCTTATATCGATATTCACCTATAATTTCGTAAAAATATAGTGTTTTTTCTTATTTACGATATTCATTTGTTTCTTCGTTCACGTTGGATTAGATTGGGGATTCAGTTAAAACTCTATTTCTAGGTCTTGGCCAAACGGCCTAGAGACTAACGAATAATTAATCAATTATTTATTAAATGAAATACAATCACCATACTCCGTTCTTGTTAGCCATCCGCTGCCTTATTGGTTTTCGGGCAAATAAAAATAAAAATATCTTCTAATCGGGGTCATTTGGTCCTGTTAGCAGAGGTTTAGCTCGACACCATCGCTCATACTTAATACATAATCAATATAAAGGAGTAGGTTATGCAAACATTAATTGACCGTTTTTATTCTGAATTTAATCAAGAAGCGTTGGCTCTTTTGGATAAGGCTGTATGGCTTACCGCTAACATAGAACATGCTCTTAATGAAAAGTACATTGAAAAGCAGAAAGCGAGTAATAGGAATCTCAGACAGTCCAATATAAAAAATGGCGTTCGATCGTATGTGGGAATGTCGCGTGTCGTATTGCGTATTAAAAAAAACAAGTCAGAGTTGGACACACCAGAAGTCCTGAGAAAAACATTATGTGCTCTAGATTACTCAAGAGAAGCAACAGGCCGTAAAAAAAATTACCTGCACGTAACATCACAAGAGCAGGTGAAAGCGATTCAACGATTTAGTTTTACTATAAGAAAAAAAATGAGAAGAAAGAATGGTGATTATTTCTTATATAAGCCATCAAGCATGACGTCTTATCTCGATGATAATGAGATGTTGTGGTACTTGGACTTTATGAACGCATCAATGATTGATGTCGCGTTCTATTTTAAGACGCGGCTGCTTTGGAAAGCGTTGATGAGTAGTGAGACTGAGTTCCTAAAGATGGTGATCAGAGCAACCCATAAAGAGGAGATTAAATATCTACATAATAAATCCAATGTCGCCCTGCGACAGATAGTAACCGACCAACTCGGTCTGAAAATAAGCATAAGTTACCAACAAAAGGAGACTGACTATGCCTAAGTTCACTCAACGCCGAAAGAACATGCCTCGTGAAATCTACTGCCAATCAGAAGTGGTTCACGAAATTTTAGAGAATATTGAATCAAGAATGATGGGCGCAATGCAGCGTGTTGCCCTGTTACATAAAGCCACGGAGACAAATAAAGAGCTGCGCCAAGTTGTGAACGATGTCTTTAATCCGATTTTTGAGCGACTCAATGAAGATGTGAATGACTTTGACATTGAGTACAACGCAATGGTCAGAGAGTGCCATCGTAATGCGAAAAAAATGAAGTTGAACTTGAAGGAGTTCGAGTTCGTTTCCCCTGAGAACTTTATCCATAAGCTTGAGGTTACACACCCTATCATGATGCCAATTGTGACAGGCATTAAAAATGGTGACCGTCAATTTACCAATATCGAAAAATTTTGGTATGCAGGTATCTTGTCAGAAGATCGTATGGTGATAGCCAAACTTCGTTACCGCGCCATTTATGATCGCTTTGTGATGGAGATTTATCGTGAGACGAATGTGTTGAAGAAGTTTAATCGTCCTAGTCCAAACATGAACAAAGCGATGCGCCATCAGCTTAAATCAATCATGCCTGAATTAATTGTTGATGCTCAAAACGATGATTCTGATACAGAAGGTTTGTCAGAATTGGTCGCTGAAAAACCAGAGTCCAAATCAGTCAACCAAGAAGACCAAATCGACTTAGTTGATGAGTTGAAAAAAACGGAGGCAAGTTAATTATGGCTGTATGGGGATTATCTTTAGTTAAGCGTTTTGTACCGACCAAATTATCGACTCAGGTATTTAGGTATTTGCAAAAATTTGGTTTGATAAATTCGACTTTTGATAAAGTACAACATCTCAAGATGGTGGTGCGTGCAAAGACGAAGCTTCTTGAGAAACAAGATGTGCATATCAAGCAGATGCAGGAGCAACTCCGCCTAATTTTAGAATATCCCCCAACACCAGATGGTGTTCCTATTTTGTCTGTTCAGGACATTGTTTATGTTTATAAAGACATTATAAACGAGACGATTCGCTCGTCTAATATGGGCATTGAAGGTAATGGTGAAACCTTTGAAAAAATGTACATGCCAGTCATCGCTAGAGTCATCGCCTATTTTCATCTTTTACCTGCAAGTGAATTTAATCATCACCGCGATGTGGGTGGTTTACTGCGCCACTCGTTAGAGGTTGCCTTAATGTCACTGCGAGCGTGTAAATTTTCCCGCCCTGTCCCGATTGGTCTTCAGGACGTAGAGCGAGAACGTTTGGTTCGCTGGCAATATGCAAGCTGGCTGGTTGGTATTTTACATGATGCGGGTAAAGTTATCGATGACATGATCATTAGTGACCGAGATAACGAAGATTGTGTTTGGAATCCGCAAACTCAAACTATTTTCGAATGGGCAGTTGATAACAACATTAAGCGTTATGTGGTGACATGGAAGCCGAATAGAATGCACAAAGCTCATGATAATCTCTCTCTCTTTCTGCTTGAGTCAATACTGACACCCGAAGTAAAGGCATGGCTATTTACCAGTGATGATAACTTATCTGGTCCGATAGCAAATTGCTTATCGAACTATAAAACTCAAGATGGTTTTTTAGAAACCTCTCTGCGTCAAGCAGACTGTTATTCGTCCGAGCGCGACATGAAAGTGCAGTGGCACCAGGCATTCGGTGAGCGTAAAGCCGCAATTGAAGCAACAATTACACTGGCTATCCGTGATTTGTACAAAGGCAGTTGGCGAAAGTACATTAACAAAGATAAAGGCCGTTTGTTTGTTGTGGGTGAGCGTTTATACATTGATGCGGAAAAAGGCATTGGCGATATTATTCGATTTGTTAATAAGCGAGAGCCTAACCGTCTACCTATTTCGCCCGAGCGTGTGATTAGAATGATGTACGATGGCGGGATGCTCCGTCATCTGCATGAGCACTCATTGACTTCTACGTTGACCTTCTTTAAACCAAGTGGGGCAGAGTTTAACGTCAATGTGATGCAATTCATGTTCGAAGGCGTTGTGTTTGATGGCGATATTATGCCGCCAAACATTCCTAATTGTCAGCTTTTGTTATCTGAAGCGGGAGAAGTCGTGTCGTTTGACGAAGTTGGACAACAGATAAGTATTGAATATCCAGAGACCTGCGATGACCAGGCGCGTTATAAAAATGTCTTTGAAGGGGATGAGGTTGAGGGTTACCGACCATTCCCACAAGAAGGCATGAGCGAGATTGATAAACAGTCGAAACGAGTCTCCAGTGCCATCGATAGGGCTAACAAAGCGTTGATGGAGCGCAAGCAAGCCGCGCAATCCGTTGTGAAAATTCCAAATCAGACTGAGCAGGCATCACCTGTGACGTGGAAAGACTTTCTCGATACGGATTTTGGTGAACCGTATCGAATTAAACCCGCTGGAAAAAGAGAGTTTTGTAACTCGTACTATGACGCCTCATTAACCTTAAAATTACCGAGTGGCGATTACAGTTATTCACTGGGTACAGCGCAAACACCTTTCACGTATGGCGAAACAGGTGAGAAGGCAGACAATACAGACGATAATGTGGTGTCTTCTGCAGTCGAGGTTGCTGATAACCAAACAACAGATGACCACAGTGGCCAAGAAGACATTTCTCAGTCCAGCACAACCGGCAATGAAAACAGGCACCCTGTAAAAAGTCCAACACCGACAATTAAGAAGCCAGTCTTTAAAGAAATCATTGAACCTGAAGTCCCGCAGCCTGCAGTTGATGAAAATCCAAAAAATTCCGCATCGGTCAGTGCAAAAGTAGATTCTTCAAAAGAGCCTTCATCTAACCTGGATGCAAAAGAAACAGTGCCAACTGTTAATACTGAGCCTAAACCGACAGCATTCACCAGTCGACGCAAACCAGCCGCAAAGAAACCTGCGAAAAAGGCTAAAGAAAATAATGGCCAGCCTTCTACCCAAAATGTTAAGCCATCGACTACTGATGAACAGGCGAGAGAACCTGCAGTTGCATCTCAAGGTACTTCTCCGAGCACACCTCCACAATCTGAGACTAATCCAGACAATCAAGAAGAAAGTAGTAAAGCCAAAAAAGCAGACAAAAAACCGGTACCGTTTCAGGTAACAAAATCGGGTGATGATCCAAAACGCCGTGCAGCACGATTTAGTGCAGGTGTGCAGCGTCAAATGAATATCGTACCTAGCGAAAAGTATCATGCATTTGCTCTGATGTTGGCTAACTACTTTCATTCAACCCAATTTAAAGTAACGCCCAAGACATTGCTTGTCGTTGAGTCCCGTGCAGATGTTGTTTATGTAGCCAAAGGCTTTATTAAAAAAGTTATTCGCCACTTTGCCGCTAGTCGCAATCTGACCATTAGTGAAGACAATGCCAACGTTATCATGAAAAAACTGGAGAACTCTCGCTCAAATATTAAGCTCCAGTACTACCGAGTACCTAAGAATATCCAAGGAATATCAGATGATTACTTGGGTGTGAATCAGTCTTTAATGCTGATGGTATCGAACCTGACATCTATTCCTGAAGTGCATATTTTAAAACTAGCAGATAAGTACACGGCGGATGGAGAGTTATTTAAAGCTCTTGAGGGTATCAGTGAAGACAAAACCGTGTTCCTTATCCCTGATTTCTTCCAAGAAAGCGTTGACCGCTCTGGTCTATTGGAACTTTTCTCAACCAAAACGGAGGTTGATTCATGAAATTTAATCGACTAATAGAAAGTATTGAGCACTCATTTCGAGAGGTGTATGAGATAAAACAAGCCAGAGTTTGGTTTATTGGAATGGTGTTCTATTTCATCGCGGGTGGATTGGAGAGCATGTATGTGTTGTTCAATGGCTATCAAGTCTCTGACACGATGATGTTCTCGATGATGTGCGTCCTAGTCTGTGCAGTGATGTTTGTTGTCCGAATAAGACAAGCCATGCCGCTTCTCAAACGTCAGGCTAAATTGGTCAGCACACAGCTAACTGTAGAAAAATTAGAAGCAACGCGTAAAAAGGCAGCTAAAACGCCAGAACGTACTTATCTTGGCACGGGCTATAACTATGGCCCAGAGCACGCAACAGACATGTATAAAGTGCTCTCCATGCCCTCATTTCGTCGAGAAATCAAAGTACCATTCTTTATGAGAAAAATCGTGCCGTATAACAAACAACTCAATGAAGAATTGGGCGGGGAGCCCTTTTTGATGGGACTTGGCGACGAGAAAACGGTCACCGTGAGAAATGACACATGGCGAGCACATTCGTTGATAGTTGGTTTGCCGGGGACTGGAAAGACAACGATTTTGAAAATGATGGCTCTTAACGAATTATGGCAACACGATAAAGAGCCAGTCCTTCTCATCGTTATCGATCCAAAAAACACACCAGAGCTGCGTTATGGGCTGGAAGATGAGATGAGGCGTCAAGGTAGAGAGCGTGATTTCTATTATTTCTCTCCTGCTCGACCAAGTGAGTCATGCATCGTGGATTGTTTAGCCAATATCAACCGAACGACGGATGTTGCCACACGTATCGTTAACTGCATCCCTGCAGGTGGCCCTAGTGGGGAAGTCTTCCGTGCTTTCTGTTGGGAACGAGTTAACCAAGTTGCCCAAGCCATTCACTATATTGGCGAGCGTATTACCATTCAGACACTCAGATATTATCTGCGTGAGGGGATGGGGACATTGGTAGAGAAGTGTTTATTACGCTACTACACAAACCATTTTGGTCAAACGTGGGAGAGTGATTTGCAGTCACAATTCCAAACAATCCCCGGCACCACCTTATTCGATAAGATGGTGGGGTATTATCAATTGACATTGGCGAAAACACAGAGTGATGCCTCAGTGTCGGGCATAATTGACCAGTTCTCTAAGTCGGACTCGGACATTGCCTCTAAAACAGCATCACTTAATGCACTGTTAGAACAGCTTTGTTCTGAGCCTTTAGGTAATCTCCTCTCGCCTAATAATGCAGATATAAAGCTCAATGATCCCAATATCGTTAACATTGAAGAACTGGCCAAACTCGGTGGTGTACTTTATATGGCTACCGATGGTCTAACCGATGACATCATTGCAGGTTCTATTTCTAAATTGGTGTCAGCGGCCGTCGCAGGGGCATCCGCTTCTCGCTACAACTTTTCAAATGGTGGCCAACTACCGAAAGTGAGTTTCTATATTGATGAAGGCCATAGTGCTATCAATGATACTTTGTTATCGCTCTTAGCGGTTGGTCGTCAAAGTCGATATCAATTAACGCTCGCCTCACAAGGCTTGGGAGATTTCCCTAAAGAGCAACTAGACCGTATTACATCACTCTGTGCAAACACAATTGGCTTCCGCTGTGAAGACCAGTTAACGCGTGAATATATCTCAGACAAAATTGGTTACGCCGACCTTGTTAAATACACCAAAATGCGCAGTAACACATCTAACACCTATGACGGATTTGGTCAGTTCTCAGGGGGCCGAGGTATGAGAGAAGACTCTCAGGAACGACCACTATTTCCACCACAGCTCGTTTCAGGCTTGCCGAACTTACAGGCAATCTGCTCATTTTCAAATGGCGACAAAACGTTAGTTCGTCTACCTGTTGAACCACGATAAGGCGTTGGTATGAAAGAGATAAAATTAAAGCCACTACCACCTTTTTCACAAATTACGAAAAATTTAGGTCATCGTCATCTCACACTGCTTAAAGAAGTTTCAGTGATGTGGCCAAGCTTCCCACGTTTCTTTATGAATTTTTTCAAAGTTGTTGGTTTTGATATCGGTCAAAAAAACCGTTCTTTAAGTATCGATACACTCTGCGAGAGTCTTGATCTTTATGAGTGCATGAAAAAAGAGGAAATTGATTTTAAGTCGATGTCACAACAAGTGTTCCATAAAATTTTTGCCGCACTTGGCGAGATGTTCAACTACAGCGTGCATATCACCTCGGCGGGTCGTCGAGGTGGGTCACGTAAGGATGAAATCATGAACTTGCACTTTGATCCCGTTGAGTTGAACTATGATGAGTTCTGCACTGTTCATCAGAAGTGCGATGTGAACATTTATCGCTACAAAAATGAGCTAAGTGATTTAAATAAAAACACGTTGGCAACTATCGTATTGGCTCGCGTATTTAGTCGCAGTGATTTGGTGTTGTGGGGATTTGTGCCGCATATGGGGCGCAACACGCAAGCAAAC
Source organism: Vibrio sp. SS-MA-C1-2 (assembly GCF_021513135.1). Classification (NCBI taxonomy): domain Bacteria; kingdom Pseudomonadati; phylum Pseudomonadota; class Gammaproteobacteria; order Vibrionales; family Vibrionaceae; genus Vibrio; species Vibrio sp. SS-MA-C1-2. Next base: position 123,354 of record NZ_CP090982.1, on the reverse strand, counting down.
CCAATAGCAAGCAGCCTGAATCTTGGCGTAGCATGAGGAGGTCATTATGTCATCTTACGATACAAATGATTTAATCGACGAGGGCAATAAAAGCCTTATTGGTAAAGGGTATCAATATAAAACCATTGCGCCTGTTCTGATTATATTGAGCTTGTTTTTCACATTGGCCTATAGCCTGTTTTGGCTAAACGAGGAGGAACTCCAGTCGCAAGTGGCCAGTGAGATACATCTCTCCCAACAATCGCTTGTCGATAGTCAGTATCGGACAGCCATTGAGAGAACTAACTCTAGTTATCAGTCGATGTTTATCGAGTCCGGTATCGTCGGCTATTTAGAGACACAAATATATCGGCAAATCGACAGTAGTTACTCGGTTGCTCTGGCAAAAGTGACCAATGTTACCAATGCTTTTGTGACAAACTTTAAGTTACTGTCTTATCGGGCGTTATTTAGAGCTAACTTTGTTTGGGAGTGGTTCGTATTAGGCGGTGTCGCATGGTTTATCTTTGCGATGGATGCGTTTTACAACTACAAGATACGATTAGCTGTCTTTGAAATCCAGAACATTAAGATGAGTGGCGTGATGCTCAACAGCATTGCTCTTAGCATCTTCCTTTTTATTATCTATTTAATTATCCCAATGGTCAGTGTCGCGTACTGGCATTATGTACCGTTAATGTTCATCTTGGTCATGATATTGACGACATCTTCACTTATTCGACACTATACCCGTGTTTAGGAGGATTTTATGTTACTTTTCAAGAAGAAGAAAAAAGAAAGCCCACCATTAAAAGCTCAAGTTGCTGATATGACGCAGCGTTTTAAAACGATGACACGGTTTAACACGCTTAAAGTGATCGCTATCGTCACAGCTGTCATTTTTGGTATTGGTCATACACTTTATATGAATCATTTCTGGAAAGTACCGATGCCACACGTTGCTTTGATTCAGCTAGAGGGACCTGTGCAGCGGGGAAGTAAAACTGCCGATGGTACAATTCTGTCAGAGGCCATCAAAAAGGCAATGAATGACCCGCTTGCCCACGCAATAATCATTGAAGCTAATTCACCAGGCGGAAGCCCTGTACAGGCGGAAATTCTGCATCAAACAATGATGGACATGCGTGATACCACCGCTAAACCTATTTTCTTCTCGGTTGGTGAGGTTTGTGCTTCAGCGTGTTTGTACATGGCCAGTGCCGCCGACATGGTATTTGCCCACCGTAACAGTATGATTGGCTCGATTGGCGTTCGGATGGACTCTTGGGGTTTTGATAAGATATTGGCGAAGCTTGATATCGAGCGACGTACCCTGTCAGCAGGGAAAAATAAAACATTGTTAGATCCGTATTTACCGGAAAACGCAGAAGCCGTTGCCCATGTTAAGTCGAAAATCTTGGCGCCACTTTATGTTGAGTTTAAAGATGCGCTTATTGAGGGGCGTGGGGATAAACTGCAGATTGATAACCCGAATTTGTTTACTGGTTATATTTGGACGGGTAAAGAAGCAATGGACTTAGGTTTTGTTGACGAAATTAAAACTCACTTCCAGTTAAGAGAGGAAGTGCTTGAGCAGTACCAACTCGACACTATTCAGAATTACACACGTAAGCCTTTCTCGATTAAATCGCTATTAACCAGCGAGTTTTGGGCTGAAGTTGTCTCAAAAGCGATTGATATTAAGCTGAATGAGACATCGGTATATAATATATCTTACTGAAGAAAACGCCAATAGTAAGTAAATATCAAAATTGTTGCCTGAAAATTTCAGCAATTTTTCCTAAGTTAAACATAATTGTACGATTTCTAGCTTGTTCATGGGCATTAGGTGCCAGTATCGCAATGAGAAGGTAGCAATGAGGATTATTCCAACCTTGGCAGTAAACTAAATGTTTATCACTTGTCTGATAAAACTGAATTGATTGAAGAAAGGGGGCATCCTCTGTTGCTAAGTGAATATGTTTGACTTCTTCTGTTTTTAATATTGGTAGAGTGTGTGGGTGATTGTATGGCTCATCTCTACCAAAAAACTCTGGAATAACCCCTGTTTCTTTATAAGATTTAAAGTCATTAACTAGTGCGTCTAGCTCATTTTGAGTTAGAGATTCAATTAAAATTTTATGTTTGAATACTCTTATCTTTTGCCTAAGACTCATTCTTCAAATTCACCCAATTGAGTGTTGTCAATATTCTCAAGTGCAGAGACATTGAGATGAGCAATGGCTTCTAATCTTGCACTCATCGGACGAAATGAAGATATTGATGTGGCATTTTTACTTTCTAACGCTTTCATTAGGCTTTCAAAGAAGGATGCGCTCATCATATACCCAGCAGGTTCATTGTTAGATAAGATCACAACTGGCTCACCTGATAAGCAGTCTTTGAAATGCTTACGTGCTTCACTGGAAGATATTGCCTTCTGTGCATAAATCGTACTTGCTTTCATGATTTCAACCTTGTACTTTAATTTGTACCAAATATTGTACTTTATTCTGATTGAGTGGGCAATGTTGTTAATGATGTATTACAAGTTTCAGAAGTAACATATACTTACTAAAGGTGAACCATAGGATGTAGCATGGATAGAGAAGTAGTTGATATTTTAATTAAAATATTTGATCGTTGTGCCGATATCATACCAAACTATCGTGGACGAGATTCTCAAAAACGCCTTGCGTGGGAAATTGCTAAATCGGTCACAGAAGAAAAAGGTGTGATTCTTGCTGAAGCCGGGACCGGGGTAGGCAAGTCCCTCGCTTATCTCATCGGGGCTGTACCACCTGCACTTGGTAATAAAAAGGTGATCATATCGACTGGTACGATTGCGTTGCAGGAGCAATTAATCCAAAAAGACCTTCCTCTATTTTCTACACTCTTTGATGTGCCGTTTAAATACGCGCTGGTCAAAGGCCGCGCGAATTATATTTGTAAACATGCATTGCTTGACGCACTTGGTCGGGATGCGTCATTTGGTACGATGTTTCCTGACGATTCACGCGAGCACCAAACATTCCTTACTATGCAGTCACTCTTGGACAGCAATGAATGGAATGGTGACAAAGAAACGTATCCTCATGCTATCCCTGCAGGTCTATGGCAAGAAGTACAAAGCGACAGATATCGATGTAAAAAACACCTTGGTCATTCGGAATGTCCATTCAATCTCGTTCGAGACAATCTTGATGAAATGGATGTGTTGGTTGTAAACCACGCATTATTGCTCGCTGACTTAAATCTCAAAGAAGGTGGAGGAGTAATTCTGCCTGCTGCCGAAGATTCGATTTATGTTATTGATGAGGCGCACCACCTGTCAGATATCGCCAGAGAATCAACATCAGGTCGTTTTTCGATAAAAGGTCAAATTGAGATGCTCGATGGTGTAAATAAAGCTATCAAGCGTCACATTAAGACAATTAACAGCATGGGTAATCAAGCAACCTTCATCTCATCAATGACAACAGAGATGAAATCACTCTCTCCCTTAATGCAGGATAGCAACGCCCTATTAAATCAACTGGATGAATTATTCGCAGCGAACCCCAATTTATTCAAAGACAATGGCAGTTACATTATTAGAGATCCAAACAAGGAGTTGCTGGCTCCATTATCTGACTATCGAAATGTTACTAACAATCTTATTAAGACAATTAAGAAGATCATTCAGCTCATTGATAAAGAGATGAAGGATACTCAAAGTTTATCGACTAAGCACGCCACCATGCTCTCTGATTGGCACTTTTATGGTGGACGATATGAGACAGTTGAAATGGTTCTAACAGGTTTCTTGTCTGGTGACGAAGACACACAATTTGCCAATTGGGTTGATAAAAAGTCCAATACGGACAGTTTTCAGCTTAACTCAACCGTGCTATCACCAGGCGAAATTCTGTCCAGCAAACTTTGGGAGCACGCAAGTCATGTGGTATTGACTTCAGCTACGTTGTCATCGTTGAATAACTTCAACCTTTTTAAGCAAGAAGTTGGTAGTCCAGAGCACGCGCAACTGTTGAAATTAGATTCACCATTTAATTATCAACAGAGTGCAATACTGCACCTTCCCGATATTGAGGTTTCGCCCTCTGATGCCACTGCATTTACCGAGTACTTATCTAAAAATTTATTAGAAAAAAGTGTTGGGCAACACAAAGCAATATTGGTTCTATTCTGCTCCTATTGGCAGATGAATCAAGTGTGTAATGCAATAAAGGAAAAAGCAGAAAAACAAGGATTTAGTCTCTTAAAGCAGGGTGATAAATCCAAGAGTGAACTGATAAAACAGCATAAATCCATTATTGATAACGGTGGTAAATCATTGCTCTGTGGTGTTTCATCGCTCTCTGAGGGATTAGACTTGCCTCGTCAATATGTAACAAACGTGATTATTACAAAGCTTCCTTTTGCTATGCCAAATTCCCCACTGGCGACGGTTGTTTCTGAGAATATTGCCGCTCAAGGCCGCAAACCCTTCTTCGATTTAACACTGCCGACAACTGCCCGAGCATTGACGCAATCGGTCGGACGACTGATTAGAAGTGAAGATGACACAGGCATTGTGGTGATACTGGACAATCGGTTAACCACAAAAGGCTATGGTAAACAGATTATTAATAGTTTGCCGCCGTTTAAAATAAATAATGCCTATCCATAATGTGAAAACTCTCTTGTTAAACGTGCGTTTTAATCCTGTTAGCGCAGGTTTGGCTCGAAACCATCGTTCATACTTAATTCAGTTACACATTGTAAGGCTGAATTATGACTCCACTTTTACTCGCACTTATTACTACGCCGGTGCTGGCAACTGGGACGGAAAAAACGTGTCTCTATGATGAACGTATTGTTCAGGTTGGCGAAATCGTTACATTGAATAAAAAAGAAATAGCGATAAAAAAGCGCGAGGAGAAGTTATTCTTGATGGCGATGTGATACTTGCCAAATGCAGTCAGCCTATTGATAGCGAGCAACCAATTCTGACCGAGTTTGAGTGGGGTGAGCAATGAGAAGACTGTTTTCTTTGCTGATAATGGCAACATCAGCAACCGCCGCACAAGTAGGTCATACGCCAATTGGCCAAACAAATCTACTTGATAGAACTTAAAGAACTAAAATCTGATACTAACTGGAGACGCTGTCTCTTGATCAGATCTCATAGCGATCCTTCCGCTTCAAAGATCGCCTTGGCCACTCGGTAGCCTTGAACTTGCGATTGCAGCTTATCCCAACCCTCCCAAATCGTTGTCCAACTTGCCATTCCTGTCCTTTTAGTAACTGTGAAACCACCAAGTTTTGCTATGGATTGATACGCCCACTTCAAGCTCGGGGCATTTTTTCCTTTGTGCCCTCTGGGCTTGTAGTGTTGCATTAAAATGCGCCACTCATCTTTTTCTAATACATGGTGGCAACTCTGCTTCTCTAGTTCTTCAGCCTCTTCTCTCTTCCCTTTTTTTCGCAGGTACAAAGATAGAGTCATAATTTCTCGAAGTTGGAGCAACCGAATGCCCTCAAACGCTAGGATTGAGGCTGCTCGCTCTAAATTATCGGGGGAGGTCATGCGTAATCTTTCTACACCAGCACCTGTTTTCCAGGCTTTATGAAAGTCCTCAATACGCCATCGAGTTGTATAAATATCAATAATATGAAGCTGTTGCTCTAGCGTATCTATCGGCTCACTCGTCAAAAGTAACCAAGAGAGCTTCTCGTTTTCTTGTGTCGTTCCTGACTCTTGTGCATATACCGCATTAAGAATGTGTTCTTGCCCATTAAACTTAACGGTGACAGAGCTGGCTTTTAGCGTTAAATTTGCTGTGCGAGATACTCTGTTTTTCGTCTTACCGCGAGCACCTTTCATCCCTTTTTGAGGTATAGCCACGGTATATCCGCCAGTCATTGGTTGACTGTCCATCTGCGCAAATAGCTTGCTCTCATCAATGAGTTTTCTTGAGTGCTTAGCCCTAACCACAAAACGTTCGGCATGTGATTGTTTATCAGCGAGATAGCTCATTATGTCTGCTTCTCTGTCACAGACGGATATAACACGTGACATATGAGTTTTAAGCCTCTGCCGAGTAAAATGAGAAGCGTCTGCCCATTTACCACTTTCTTTTTCGTCAGCATCATTTGGGTCATTTGGTCGGCACCACCAGTCTTGATGTATTAACCCCAAGGTCTTTGAAGTCGAACTATCAAGCAACATCACAGAATGAACCCACCAACCACGAGAGGTATCTGTTTCCTTACCGAGCTTGCCCAATTGAGGAGCAATACTGTGTCGATAGCTTAATGATGTTGTGTCTTCTAGAGCCAGTATTTCTGGGACATCGGCGGCCAATTGAGCGGTATAATTAAACCCATTGGCTCTAATGACGGACGCGCTGACATTTTCATTCCGGATCAAGCGATAAGCTCCTTCTAATTTAGATTCATCTCCCTCGCACGTCCGTGCGAGAGACTTGCTAGCCGCAGACGCTAACTGAGAAGCGACTTGTTTTAGTCTATCAGTTCTGCGTTTATCACCTAGCTCTGTATTTGCAAAATGATTAGCCGCCCATTGTTCAGTGTTAAAAAGTGACATATTAAGACCATAAAAAAGTGAGTTCTAATGATCTGATCATAATTCCTTAATATCGTTCCCTTTTTACCGCAAATATTTGTGTAGAAGAGTCAGCTGGAGACGTTTTGCAACGACTCAAAAACCCAGCAATTGAAGGCTTAGTTTGGACAAGCGTTTTAGCGTTAATTTTACGAAGAGCGATTGCTCTTTGAAGTAAAATATCAGTTTATAAAGCCGCAAAAAATGTGGATGTCTGGTTTTTACCAATATTAATCACTCTTAGTCATAGTGCTCTAACTGAAATAGATGAAAAAATAGATTGGGCAATAACTTATCTAAAAAGAAATACGATAAAGAGCACACAAAGAAAAGTTAGAAAAGATATAACGTTAGATGGTGTTTATCGGAGTTTAAATGCTTAATGTCCAGTCTATGAGGAACATTTAATATTTTAGATACTTAGATTTCAATAATATACATATCATTTTTAACATGTAACATGATGTAATCAACAATATAAATGCAAATAATTTTCACTTTTAAGTGGGCTTAAAGCTGACTATAGTTACTAAACATGCTTTTTGAAAATTTTGAGGCTGAAAGATGAATAGACGAAACTTAATGAAGTTAATGCTAGGAAGTGCTGGATTAATGATGACCCCTCTTAGTTTTGCAGTTGAATCATTAAAGCGTAAAGAACTGTTTGTTCCACCAATTTTAGAGCCGAGTTCTAATGGAACCTTTGTGCTTAACTTTCAATATGGTCATAAGTATTTTATAGCTGGGAAAGCAACTAAAACATTAGGGTTTAACGGCAATTACTTGGGGCCAGTGATTCGAGCAAAGCAAGGTCAGGATATTAAGTTGAATGTAAATAATAACTTGAAAGAAGATGTTACTTTACACTGGCATGGGTTAATTATTCCAGGTAGTTTAGATGGCGGCCCACATCAAATTATAAAGCCATCAAAAACATGGAAAGTTTCATTACCGATTAAACAAGAAGCAAGTACATGTTGGTATCATCCACATATTTACCCTAAAACATCTGAATTAGTTGCAAAAGGCCTTGCCGGTTTATTTATTATTGAGGATAAAAACTCTGATACATTGCCATTACCAAAAGCATGGGGAATAGATGATATTCCTATTATTATTCAAGACCGCAAATTTAATGATGATGGCAGCTTTAATTATAAGTTATTAGATATCCCAACAGTATCTACAGGATATGTTGGCGATAAAGTGCTTGTAAATGGTGATATTTATCCTGAAAAAGAAGTACCTTCTGGCTGGATTAGGTTTAGGGTTTTAAATGGGTCTAATGCAAGAAGCTATAACGTAACAATCTCAGATAAAAGGGCATTTTATGTTATTGCAAGTGATGGGGGATTTTTAAACAGCCCTGTCAAGGTGACGGAATTACCTATACTTGCTGGTGAGCGATATGAAATTCTTATTTCAACAAAAGATAAAAAATCGTTTGATTTAATGTCATTGCCGTTTAACCAAATGGGGATGACTATGGCACCATTTAATAAGCCTTATTCAATAATGAGCTTCATTGTAAATAGTAATAAAGCACCTGGAAAGTTACCCCAAACTTTAAACTCAATTCCTCCAATAAATATTAATAGTGTAAAGAAAAATCGGATGCTAACTCTAGGAATGGATGAGCGTTTAGACTCACAAGCAATGATGTTAATGAATAAGAAAATGGAACCAATGAAAGGTATGAAAATAGCTGATAGCCCTTCTGAGAATACTATGCATAAAAAAAGTATTATGAGTAATACACAATGGCTAACTCAAGAAGAATTAAAAGTTGCAAATAGTATAAATGGTAGGTCTTTTACAATGGATCATATTGAGTTTACTGCTAAAAAAGGGGATTATGAACTGTGGACAATCTCAACAGGTAAAGATACGATGTTACACCCTTTTCATGCCCATGGTTGCCAATTTCGAGTTATTTCATTGAATAATGAAAGTATTCCTCCTTACCTAACTGGTTGGAAAGATACTGTTGTCGTAAAAGGAAAGACTCAAATTCTAGTTAAGTTTTCTGAGTTAGCTGATAAAAATGCACCCTATATGGCCCATTGTCATATTCTAGAACATGAGGATACTGGAATGATGACACAGTTTTGTGTTAGATAAGTAGAACATACAATCCAAAAGATGCTTGAAAGAATAAATATCTTCAGATAAAGTCATATCTATTATTAACGAAACAATAAATATAGTTAATAATAGATGTGACTTCGGTATTCCTTAATAAGTTATCTTTTTAAACATACCACTTTCAGAGTGTCCTGGTATATTACATGCAAACTCAATATCACCACTACCAACAAAACTCCAAACTAGCACCTTTGTTTGTCCAGGCTTTAGTGTTACTGCTTTTTCAGAATCATGCATATGATGAGGCATCTGCTTCATCATTTCTCGATGTGAAAGCTGTTCCTGTTCAGTTCCAATGGTAAATTCATGATTAATTTTCCCTATATTCGTAATAACAAACTTAACAACATCATTAGAACTGATTATCTCATTCGATTTAAACTCTATTCTCATTTCATCCGTTAATGTAACTGTAATAAATTTAGTTGGAATTAATGTTGAATCTATATGTTTAGTCATTGTAGCTTCTTCATGAGATATTGCTGTATCGGCAACCACATAGTTTGAGAATGTAAGTAATAATGTAGTTACTACGAATTTATTCATCATAAGACTCCTATCTTAATAATTATAATGAAGGATTAGAATGCTTTAATAACTAGCAATCAATTCTTCAATAAACACATATCACAATATTTTAAAAGAAAACAAAAATTCAGTTATATTACCATTTGAATTAACTGTTAGGTCTCCATTATGCTCATTCATAATAGCCTTGGCTATAGGTAAACCTAACCCTGCACCTACGCTACTAGAATGAACTCTAGACTTATCGGAACGATAAAAGCGTTCAAAAATAAATGGTAATGAGTCTTTAGGAATTGGCTCCCCATAATTACTAATTTTTACCATTTTCTGCTCTTGATATTCTGAAATATCAATAGTTATTTCTGTTTCTGAATAACAATGCCTTAAAGCATTAGATAGTACATTACCAAAAGCTCGTTGAAGCATTTCTTTATCAGCTAATATATTAGCATCACCATTAACTGTTATTATCACATTTTTATCTTCTGCCAATACTTCATAATAATCTACCAATGGTAATAAGATATCTTTAAAGCGTAATTTAAATTTAGTTTTATGTAAAAGATTATTTTCTGACTTAGCTAAATATAAAGTATCAGAAATAACTTTATTAATCCGTTCTATTTCTTCAATATTGGAAACTAACACATTATAATACTCATCAGCTGTTCTATCTTTATTAATTGCAACTTGAGTTTGCATCATAATATTAGTTAATGGTGTTCTTAACTCATGCGCAATATCTGATGAGAATTCGCTTAGTCGTAAAAATCTAGATTGTAACCTTTCTAGCATATTGTTTTGAGATGATATTAGCTTTTGAAACTCAATTGGAAGTAGGTCTTCAGGTATTCGCAAATGTAAATTACTAATATTTACCTTCTCTATATACTTAGTCAATGAGTTTAACGGTATTAATGTTACTCGAACAATAAATAAAGCATAAAGAACAGATAATACCAAGCTCAATATAAGGGACCAAGTAAGAATAGAATTAAGTTTTGTTAAAAAAATCTTATGATGTGTAGTCTCAATTTGTAATACAATAAATTGATGTTTCTTTACCTCAAATTTATAAGCTTTATAAAAGCGTCCATCTATACTCCATTCAAAAAAAGAACTTGATAGCATTTTTTTTGGTAACTTGTTCGCAATTTCATTTGACTTTAAAACTTGATTATTTTCTACAACCCAAGCAGGTATATTTAACAAATTAAGTTCATCTAATTCAATTTCATTATTGGATGATAGTGATTGTATTTTTTCTTTCAAGTGTAAATAGTCTTGTTGAGAAAAATGTGATTCTATTGCACTATGAACTATCATTGAAAAAATAACTAAAATAGTACTTGAGGCTATTATATACATAGCGACTAGTTTAAATGCGAGTGAATTATTAATTTTTTTCATTTATTAGAATCATCAAGCTTATAACCCATACCACGAATCGTTAGGATTAACTTATGTTCATATGGTCTATCAATTTTTGATCTTAATCTTTTAATAACCGCATCAATAATATTTGTATCACTATCAAAGTTCATATCCCATACTGCTGAAGCTATCTGAGTTCGAGTTACCACTTGTCCTTTCTTTGTTAACAAATACTCTAATAACATGAACTCTTTAGCTGTAAGTTTTATTATATCCTCCCCTCGAGTAACTTTTCTCGAAATAAGATCAACAGTCAAATCAGCAATATACAGCCTTGATTCTTGCTGAATACCTATTGCTTGATGGCGCATACAGTTTTTGATCCTAGCAAGCAACTCAATAAATGCAAAAGGCTTAACAAGGTAGTCATTTGCCCCTAGCTCTAAGCCTTTTACACGATCATCAACCTGATCCTTCGCAGATAATATAATGACAGGTGTCATTATATTACTGGTACGAAGTGTTTTTAATACTTGCCATCCATTTAATGTTGGTAACATTATATCTAAGATGATTAGATCATATTTAAATGTCGTTGCTAAATATAGCCCATCAACACCATTAGGCGAAAGATCTACATTATAGCCTGATTCAATCAAGCCTTTTTTAAGATAGGCTCCAGCTTTTTCTTCATCTTCGACTACTAATATCTTCATTCTTAACAAGAACCTCTTAAGTACTAGTCACACACTAAGTATAGATTAATTATTATCTCTTAATTCTTGATAATGTAAATCGAAGTGAGCACTACCTACGTAAGACGATGAGCCATCAGGCTGAAATACTTCTTCAATTGTAATATAAGCACCATCTTCAACATGAGTCCCAGAGATATAAGTACCAATACCAAGAATGTTAAATTGGTGTTCAAGCTCCCGTTGAGGCAACTGTTTTATAGATTTAATTTTGGTTATAGCTAGTTTTACAGCCTCTTCTTTTGTTGATACATATTGTGTAGTTACAACCTCACTGTCTATTTTGCTTACATACCCCCCAGTTGACGAGAGAGGATGAGCAACAGCTGCTGCACTAGAAAGTAAAAGTAAACCAGTTAAAAGTGTTTTATGTAATTTTTTCATTTTATATACCTTAGAAATATCAGTGTAAACTCGATGTCGCTACTTTAACTAATTAACTCTGATATTTATCAGTTTTTATTATGACAAATTTATCATAAATGAAGCTTCTTATTATTCCTGAATTTAAATAGATGAGTGTTGACGATATCTATTTTTTAACCTTTCATATTCATAGGTTTAAGTAGTCTCATACGTTAGTTATTTTATTCATAATTATATATATAATATTTTCTGAGTAAGCTACATCATTGTTTATGATGTTGACTATTGCTTAATTAAGGTTAACTATATAGACAAATTTTTCTATTTCCTTTGGAGAGCAAGCAATGCTGGATGATTTATTGATAATTGCGCTTGGTGGCTACTACTTATATCGAGCTTGGAGTAAAGACAGATATCAAGCAGCTTGCTTCATGTTCATGATTAAAAAAGGAAAAAGCAGGACAGAAGCACAAGCGTACTCCAATAAACACCGTCGTGGAAATGACCCTGACATATCAGACTTCATGCATACTGTTGGTATCAAAAAAATAATTAATGATGCTAAAGAACTAGGCTTTAAAACAAAGTGGTTTTAAGAAATATTTATAGCAATCAAATCTATCGATAGTTACCGCTTATTATTGCTCTATCTATATTAATATTGCGTAAATTCCTTTTGTAATGCTGAAGTGCAACACTCGTTACTCGGCGTCTTTTAATTGATTAAATATAAACAGAGGCTGTTTATAACCTAAACACTTTCTTGGTCGTTTATTTATTCGCTCTTGTACAAGTTGAAGATATTCATCTTCAACTTGCTTTAGATTTGTTCCTTTAGGAACATATTGCCTAAGTAAGCCATTAAAGTTTTCATTTAGCCCTCGTTCCCATGATGAATATGGGTGTGCAAAGTATGTTTTGGTATCTAACTCTTTTGCTATTTCTAAATGCTCTGAAAACTCTAGCCCATTATCAAAAGTAATTGATTTGACATGTTCTTTATAAGGTTTAAGTGTATCTATAATCGCAGTTTTCACTGTCTCGGATCCCTTATTGGGGACTTTTTTAATGAGATAGAGTTGGCTTTTTCTCTCCGCTAAAGTGACGATTGCTCCCAAATCTTGTTTACCTAGTACTAAATCAGCCTCCCAATCACCGAGGCGACTCTTGTCATTAATATAATCGGGGCGTTCATCAATAGTTACGCAATTACGTAGCTTTCCTCTAATTGATTGTTTGCCTTTACGATACTTTCTGCGTCCTTGCCTTAAGTGTTTATAAAGAATTCCACTCTTGATTTTATTTTTTAAAACATAACGATAGTGCCATATCAACAAACCAGATAATTTCTTTAGGTATCTGATATTTATAGGCATTAACTCGTCGCTGACGAGTTAATGAGATAGCAACATTTGGGTTATATACTTGATTAACAATGTTCCTTTTAATCTCTCGATGAATCGTAGAACGATTCACTTCAAGCTTAATCACAATTTTATTTTGGGAGTAACCCTCTGCAATTAGGAAAGAAATCTGGTATCTTTGTTTCTGGGGCAACTGTTGATAACTTATAGTAGTACTTGTTTTGATTCTGGCGATGAGAAGCATACTATAATCAGCAGTTGACCTTATCACCTTTACTATGAGTGTTGCACTTATTATATGAATTAAGGTTTTATTTAAAAATAAGTCATGCTACTTATTAAAAATTGCTAATTAATATCTTATTTCCTACTTATAATATTTGACTAAAAGAACTATTTTAGTATAGAATGTTTTTACTGATAAAAATACTTCTATCTAGGCGATGAAAAGAAAAACAGCACTTATTTTATGTTTAACTTTTCTCCTAAGCTTCTTTTCACAAGCTTGGGCGTCTTCTGATATCTTCACAATACCATCTCCAGCTCAATGCGCACCTACTTCACACTGCCATGAAATGATGAATATGGAAATGGAGATGTTAAATATGGATTATCAGGATCAATCTAATCACAAAATGGAGTGTTGTGATCAATTCAGTGGTGATAACTGCCATAATGATTGCCTTCAATTAACGAAAGTTCTTCCTCTCCTTTCGCTTAATTTCTTCCAGCAAACAGTGACTCGAATTCAGTTTGTAGCAATTAAGTCTTCACCTCTAAAAGCTATATACCCTTCAATAAAGCCACCTATTTCTCTTATCACAGCATAGATCTATCCAAATTTTTTGAGAGGGCACCAACGCCCTATTAATAACCTATTTTTAAGAGAAATAGTTGAATGAACACCATATCTTTAAGAGATATAGCGGTAAGCTGTTTGCTACTGCTCTCATTTCCAACATTTGCAGCTCAGGAAATCAACCTCTCTCAAGCTCTAAATATTGCTAAAGAGCAGGATTTACAAGCTCAGGCTATTACAAATCAAGCAGATGAAATGCGTTCATCTGCCATTAAAGCCGGGACGCTGCCTGACCCATCTATCTCGCTAGGGCTGAATAATATGCCTACAGATAGTTTTGATTTTAATCAGGAAAATATGACGCAACTCCAAGTCGGCCTTACTCAAAATTTCGCCCCTGGTAGCAGCCTAAAATATAAAAAAGACTCAATCCAAGCTAGAGCTCAAAGTATTGATGGACAATATATATTACGTGCGGAACAACGTAAATTAGCTGTTGAGCAACTTTGGATAAAGTTATCAGCTAATAAAGCTAGTCAAAAAAAGACTAAAGAGTTAATTCAAACACTTAAAAAAAGCCATCAATCTGTGCTGGCTGATTATCAAAGTGGTAAAACAAATCAATCAACTCTTCTTACAGTGGAAAATAATATTAGCTTAACTAACAATCAACTGCTGTCATTACAAAGTGAATATAAAACTTTACTTGGACAACTATCACGTTGGATTGGTCAATTTGCTTTTGAGCCGTTAAATCTTTCTTTTCCTGATTGGCAATTACCAAAGGCAATCTCAGGTGATTGGAAGAGTTATAGCGAATATTTTAAATCTCACCCAGAAGCTAAAATTCAAGCTGAATTAATCAATAGTCGTCAATTTGATATTCAAACAGCGAAAGAAGAGTATATGCCTAAATGGGGTATTAAAGCAGGTTATGGGTACCGTGCAGATTCACCGGATGGTATGGATCGCAGTGATTTTTTATCGGTTGGAGTAACGGTCAGTGTGCCTATTCATATGGCAACAAACCAAGATCAAGGTTTGAATGCAGCGAACAGTGCCTATAAAGCGCAAGAATACCGATATCAAGATACAATTCGTAGCTTAGTCGGGCGATATCAGTCTGCATATCATCAAGCAAAGATTAATCAAAAAATACTGATGCAATATCAAGAGGTACTCGTGCCGAATGCAAAAAAAATGGTGTCATTAAGCGTTGATAACTATTACGCCGCAACAGCAAGTTTTAATCAATTAATTCTATCTCAGCAACAGCTTCTAAAAACAGAACTACAGCAGATTAAAGCTAAATCAAATTACTGCCAATCATTAGTACAACTTAACTATTTTTCTGCTAAAGAGTACTCATTATGAAAAAAATAATTACTTCTACATTACTTGTCGCGTTTGGTGCACTGCTTAGCTATGGCAGTAATATCTATCTATCTCAGCATACTGACCATGGTGCAATGGCTGAAAAGAGTAAAAAACCGCTCTATTGGGTTGCTCCGATGGATCCTAATTTTAAACGTGATAAACCGGGGAAATCGCCAATGGGGATGGATTTAGTCCCGGTATATGAAGAATCAGGCAGTAATAGTCAGCTTGGTGATGTAAAAGTCAACAGCACGCTACAATCTAACTTTGCGATTCAGACAGCCGTTGTGACAGAAGGAGCAATTGTCAAAACAGTGAATACAGTAGCGAATGTGGAATTTAATGATGATTTAATCAGTCATATTCACCCTAGAGTTGCTGGTTGGATTCAGAACTTAGAAGCAAATAGTCTAGGAATGGAAATAAAAAAAGGCGATCGACTTTTTACTTTTTACTCACCTGACTTATTAGCGGCAGAGCAAGATTACCTCACTGCACTTCGTAGTGGCCAACGTAAAGTGATTTCAGCAGCTAAGCAACGCCTAACATTGATGGGTATTTCTGAGAGTGAGTTTTCTCGACTAACAAAGACAAAAGAGGCAAGTGACAATATCCCTGTCTATTCGGATGTTGATGGTATCGTTTCTGAGTTAAATGTCCGTGAAGGTATGTACATTAATCCGGGAATGGACGTGATGACGATTGCAGGATTATCGTCGATTTGGTTAGAAGGTCAACTTTTTGAAAAACAGGCTCTTTGGGTTAAAAAAGGTCAAGAGGTAGAGATTACTTTTGATAGTAACCCGGGACAGCAATTTACAGGAACAGTTGATTTTGTCGATCCGTTTCTTGACCCAAAATCACGTACAGTTGCAGTACGAGTTATTTTAGACAACACGAATAATCAATTTAAACCCGGCATGTTTGCCAATATTACTATTGATGCTGGTGAGAGTGAAAAAGGTCTATTAATCCCTAGAGAAGCGTTAATTAAACGTCAAAATCAAAATCATGTCATTGTTCAAACAGATGATGAACACTTCCAAAGCATGGCAGTGAAGTCAGGCATTGGGGATGACTCACATGTACTGATTCTTGATGGTTTAAATAAAGGTGAAAAAGTCGTGACATCAGGTCAGTTCCTTATTGACTCTGAATCCAATATTGATGCCTCTCGTTTAAGAATGGAAGGAATGTCAATGGCGATGAAGCACGATAACACTAGCGAGAATGGTGCTAAAACAGCTTCTACCCATGGTTTCCTCTCTGCAGTAGATACCGACTTTAATAGCTTAACCATTAAGCATGATCCAATTCCACAGTGGAAATGGCCAACCATGACGATGGACTTTGAATTAGCCCCTCCATTGATGATTAATGCGGTAAAAGTCAATCAAGACATTGATTTTACTATTAAAAGAGATAGTAGTGAGAACCTTTTAATTACCCAGTATAAGCAAGCTGGTATGGATTATGCAGTTGCATCGGGTGAGATTAAAGGTATCGATACCGATTTTAATAGTTTAACAATTGTTCATCAGCCGGTTGCTGCATGGCAATGGCCTGCAATGACGATGGACTTTGAATTAGGCCCAAATTTAAATATCAAAGATTTTGCAATAGGACAGTCAATCACTTTTGCAATACGTCGAGATAAAGAGATGAATCTCGTTATTACCGCTATAAAAACTAAGGAGTAATCCATGAAAAAATTAATTACGCTTGCGAGCTCACTACTACTGGCTTTAGCAGTAACAAATGCAAATGCTGATGAGATGAATCATCAAAATATGGATCACAGCCAACATATGAATCATGACATGTCACAAAGTGGTGATGCTATGGTTCATGCGCAGGTTGAAGTAAAAGCAATCAGTGCTAGCAAACATAAAATCAAAGTAAAACATCAAGAGATTAAAGCTTGGGGTTGGCCTATGATGGTGATGACATTCAATGTTGAACCATCGATTGATCTTACTAAGCTAGAGAAAGGCAAGAGCTACATGATGATGCTAGAAAAAGACAAAGATGGCATGGTCACTGTAACGGGTATCATGCACTAAGCAGGACGTTGGATAATGAATAAAGTGATTGACTGGGCTATTTCAAATCGTTTTCTTGTCTGTTTAGCAACGCTGTTTTTGCTAGCTGCTGGCTATTTTTCTGTAAGAAATATTGCGGTAGATGCTATTCCTGATCTGTCAGAAGTTCAGGTCATTGTGAAGACAAGCTACCCTGGGCAAGCCCCTCAGGTTGTAGAAGATCAAGTAACGTACCCTTTAACTACCGCAATGCTCTCAGTACCGAAAGCAAAAACGGTGAGAGGTTTCTCTTTCTTCGGTGATTCATATGTTTATATCATCTTTGATGAAGGAACAGATATGTATTGGGCGCGCTCTCGTGTACTTGAATACCTTTCACAAGTTGCGAGTAAACTCCCTGCATCGGCTACCCCGCAATTGGGGCCTGATGCAACCGGTGTCGGCTGGATCTATGAATATGCTTTAGTGGATGAATCAGGCAAGCATAACCTTGCAGACCTCCGCTCTCTGCAAGACTTCTATTTGAAGTATCAGTTACAGTCTGTTTCAGGTGTCTCTGAAATTGCAACGGTTGGGGGTATGGTTAAGCAGTACCAAGTGGATGTAGATCCCAATAAATTGCGTGCTTATGGCATCAGTTTAAAGCAACTATCTAATGCGGTAAAAAGTGGCAACTTAGAAGCTGGAGCTTCAGTCATCGAAATGGCTGAAGCAGAATATATGGTGCGAACTGATGGTTATATTTCAAGCATAAAGGACATTAAACATATTCCATTGCTCACCAATAAAAAAGGTGTGCCTATTACCATTGGGGATGTAGCTGATGTTCGTTTAGGGCCGCAAATGCGTCGTGGTGTTGCGGATTTAGATGGTCAAGGTGAAGTTGTGGGTGGCATTGTGGTGATGCGCTCTGGTGAGAATGCACAAAAAACCATTGATGCGGTTAAGGAGAAGTTAACTCAGCTTGAAAAAGGCTTACCAGATGGAGTGAAGGTTGTAACTACTTATGACAGATCTAGCCTTATCAAAGAAGCTCAAGATGAGTTAGTGAAAAAACTCATTGAAGAGATCGTTGTTGTGGCGGTGATCTGCGGGCTGTTCCTGTGGCACTTACGTTCAACACTTGTGGTTATTTTAACCCTACCTGTTGGAATTCTCACCGCATATATTGTGATGTATTATCAAGGCGTAAACGCCAATATTATGAGCTTAGGTGGGATTGGGATTGCAATCGGTGCCATGGTGGATGGGGCCATTGTTATGGTTGAAAACCTCCATAAGCATATGGAGATGAAAGATGATCGTACTCATTGGCAAAAAGTGGGGGATTCCTGTAAAGAGGTTGCTTCACCACTCTTTTTCTCTTTGTTGATCATCACGGTAAGCTTTATTCCTGTCTTTGCGCTTCAAGGGCAATCTGGGAAATTATTTCACCCTCTTGCGTTTACAAAATCGTATGCAATGGCAGCATCAGCAGGGTTAGCTGTAACCTTAGTACCTGTTTTACTGGGCTTCTTTGTTCGTGGGAAAATTATTTCGGAAGAGAAAAATCCGCTGAACCGTCTTCTGATTGCGAGCTATCGACCACTACTAAAGGCTTCTCTTAAACACCCGTTTGTGATGATTCTTATCGCGGTCAGTGTCACTGCATCCGCTTGGTATCCTTTGCAACGTATTGGTAGCGAATTTATGCCACCAATGGATGAGGGAGATTTAATGTACATGCCGAGTACCTATGCTGGAATATCTGTGGGTAAAGCACGAGAAATTGTTCAACAAACAGATCGATTAATTAAAACTGTACCTGAAGTGAAATCGGTATTTGGTAAGGTAGGGCGTGCAGAAACAGCAACGGACCCTGCACCTTTAACCATGATAGAGACAACCATTCAATTTAAACCCAAAAGTGAATGGCGAGAAGGAATGACCAAAGAGAAGCTGAAACAAGAGCTTAATCGTTTGGTTAAAATACCAGGGTTATCCAATGCTTGGGTTGAACCGATAAAAACTCGAATCGATATGTTATCGACGGGGATTAAAACGCCAGTTGGAATTAAAATTGCAGGCACTGACCTCGCGGTGATCGAAAAAGTGGGGCAGGAGTTAGAAAAAATTCTGCCAACCGTACCGGGTACGGCCTCTGCTTATGCTGAGCGTGCAGCGGGTGGACGATACGTGAATATCGATATAAATCGTAGTCAGGCGGCAAGGTATGGTCTAAATATTGCCGATGTTCAACAAATCATCCAAACAGCGGTTGGTGGCATGAATGTGACAACAACGGTTGAAGGCATTGAACGTTATCCTGTTAATATTCGTTATTCACAGAGCTATCGTGATTCAGATGATAAACTGAAACTCTTGCCGATCGTCACGCCATTAGGTCAGCACATTACATTATCTGATATCGCTGATGTTTCAATTCAAGATGGACCGCCAGCGATAAAAACAGAAAATGCGATTCCTAATGGCTGGGTTTTTGTTTCTCTTGATCAAGGCGTTGATGTAGGTTCATATGTTCAGAAAGCGCAAGCCGTGGTTAATGAACAGCTCAAACTTCCAGCAGGGTATTCATTAAACTGGTCTGGTCAATATGAATATATGCAGAAATCGGCTGAACGACTCAAAGTAGTCATTCCTGTAACGATTGCTGTGATCTTTATCCTGCTCTATTTAAACTTCCGTTCCATTGGTGAAGTTGCCTTAGTCATGTTAAGCCTTCCATTTGCTCTGGTTGGTGGTGTTTGGTATCTCTATGTTGCCAATTACAACTACTCGGTCGCAGTGGCTGTTGGGTTTATTGCCACCGCAGGCTTGGTGGTTGAGATTGGTGTTTTAATGCTGACTTATCTTGAAAATGCCAAAAAAGATCATCTTAAACAAATGGATAAACTTACGGTTGATGAGTTGAAGTTGGCGATTATTGAAGGGGCTTCAAAACGTGTTCGCCCAATCATTATGACAGTGGCAACCGTGGTTGTTGGTCTATTTACCGTGATGTCTGGAACGGGTGCAGGCGCTGAAACCATGCGTCGTATTGCTGTACCTATGATAGGCGGAATGGGGACAGCATTATTTTTAACCTTACTATTGCTACCTGCACTTTATTTCTTGTGGCAGAAGCAGAAAATTAAACATATTGATTCCATTGAATCTAAAACATCCTCTCAAGGAGAATAAGATGAAAAAGCGTTTATTATTAATACCAATGATGTTATTTACTTCATCTGTATTTGCAACCACGGTAGCGACCTATAAATCACCATACTGTGGTTGCTGCGATAAGTGGGCTGAGCAGATGAGTGATGCAGGCTTTACTGTTGAGATTCACAATCAAGAAAATATGAATGTAGTAAAGCAAAAATACCAAATTGCTCCTCAACTTGCGTCATGCCATACCGCAATCATTAATGACTATGTATTTGAAGGGCATGTTCCTATTGCTGATGTTCAACGTTTTATGGCAAACCCACCGAAAAATAGTAAAGGTTTAACTGTACCCGGTATGCCAATTGGCTCTCCGGGGATGGAGCAAGGGAGCTATCAACAAGCTTATACTGTCTATCTAATTCATCAAGATGGTAGTACATCGCCTTTTCAATTTTATCCTGAGAAAAAATAGGTATCAGAAATGGGGTGTTGTAATCAAGCGCCAAAAGGCGGCTCAAATAACTTAGGATTTATGCTTAAATGTATTGCGATACTGTTTGTTGCAATATTTGCTTTAGCATTTTTCTTTGGGTAGTTAATTATATATGCCTTTCATTACCTATAAATAGTGAAAGGCATATCAAGGATATATCTTATATATGGAATTTTTTATTTATTGGGGGAAGAATGAAATATATAGAATTATTACTAAAAGGCCTGTCTTGTGGTAAGTGTATAAAAAAAGTACAGACTTTTATTGAATCTCTAGATGATAGCAACATAATAGAAATATCTACAGAAAGAGTTCTTATTGAGAGCAACGTCAGTATTGAGAAGATTCAGAATGGTATTACTTCAATAGGCTATAGTGCTGGCCAAGAGTTAACCTTTTCTTTAAATGGGTTAAATTGTCAAAAGTGTGTAGAAAAATTAACTGCAGCTCTAGGCAAGCTAAAAAATACTGATATAAAATTTATATCTACGTCTGAATTGAAAGTATGGACATCATGTCAAAACAAAGAAATCCTAAATATTATCATTGAAGCTGGATTTATTGGTAATGAAAAAGCACACTTCACATTGCAAGGAGTAAGTTGTGGAAAGTGTATTGAAAAAATAACAAAGACATTCTCTACTAGCTCAGAAAATAAGATAGTTTCTATTGATAAAGAAAATATTATAATTCTGTCTCAATTATCTCACCAAGAAATTATCTCTCGTATTGAAGCTTTAGGTTATCAGGCTTACTTTTCAACATCTCAATTAGCTGAAAGTCAAAAAATAAAGAAAAATATTCCAAAGAAACAAATAGAGCCTGAACAACAACCACAGGCTGACCTTCCTAAAGAAGCTATCTACTTTACAATTAGCGGAATGACATGTGCGAGTTGTGTTGCTACGGTTGAAAAAGCTATCATGTCAGTCAATGGTGTTAGTCGTGCACAGGTAAATCTAGCAGAAAGAACAGCGTCTGTTATTCTTGAGAACCAATCAAAGTCAGTAGCGAAGCAAATTGAAGACGCTGTGAATGGAATTGGTTATAGTGCAAAGCTGACTGAAGATCTTCATACCCAGCAGCAACAGCAGAAAGCCGAATTAGAAAAAGAGCTTGCTCACCATAAACGTGCAGCAATTTGGGGGATTCTCGTTGGTGCCCTCTTGATGCTATGGGGTCTACTCGGCGGTAGCATGATGATTCAAAGTGGTAGTGATCAACTGGTCTGGGGCGGGTTAGGATTAGTTTGCCTTGCGATTATGACAACGGTTGGCAGGCACTTCTACACCAATGCTTGGAAAGCGTTTAAACATGCACACGCAACCATGGATACCTTAATTGCTTTAGGAACAGGCACTGCTTGGCTCTACTCTGCGGTTTTGGTGTTATTTCCTGACCTATTTCCAGCTCAAAGTCGCCATGTCTATTTTGAAGCCAGTGTGATGATCATCGGTTTGATCTCACTTGGGCACTATATTGAAACACGCTCAAAAGCAAAGATGACCCAATCGCTACAGGCGTTAGTGAAACTTCAACCCAAGTCTGCACTGCATGTATTAGAGAGTGGTGAGGAAGTATCCATATCAATCGAGTCAATTACCAAAGGTATGCAGCTACGCGTGAAGCCTGGAGAGCAAATTCCTGTTGACGGTAAAGTAGTGAGTGGTTACTCATATGTTGATGAATCGATGTTAACGGGTGAACCGTTAGCTGTTTCAAAGCAACAAGGTAAGCCAGTATCAGCAGGAACAATCAATGGGGATGGCAGTCTAGTTATTGAAGCAACAAGTATCGGTAGTGACACCATGCTCTCAAAGATCATTAAACTGGTACGTGAAGCACAAAGCAGCAAACCTGCAATTGCAAAATTGGCAGATAAGATCTCCTCTGTCTTTGTTCCGATTGTAATTGGCATTGCGATTTTAGCTGGAATTATTTGGTATCTATTTGGCCCTCATCCGGCGTCGAGTTATGTATTGGTTGTGGTGACATCAATCTTAATTATTGCTTGTCCTTGTGCGCTGGGTTTGGCGACGCCACTTTCAATAACTGCCGGTATAGGCAATGCTGCACAATTGGGTATTTTAATACGTGATGCGGATGTCTTACAAAATGCGAGTAAAATCGACACCATAGTTTTTGATAAAACAGGCACATTAACAGCAGGAAAGCCAACAGTTCAAAAAGTGACGTTATTTAATAATGAGCTTTCTGAGTCACAACTTCTCTCAGCACTCTATGGCGTTGAGAAACTGTCTGAGCACCCACTTGCTAAGGCTATTTGCGTTTATGCTGAAGAACAAAATATTACAGCAAGTGATATGGAGAACTTTACAGCGATTCGCGGTAAAGGAGTAACAGCAAAACAAGGGGGTAAATCACTTTCGGTAGGCTCAGTACAATTTATTCGTGAACAAGGTATTGATTGTCAAGCGCTTGACTCCGTATTAAATGAGTACACTTCGAATGCTTGGACACCAATTACTATTGCAGTCAATAATCAGCTTGCAGGTTTAATTGGTGTTTCTGATCCAATTAAAGAGGATGCGAAAAAAGCTGTTGCACATATTCGTCAGCAAGGAATTCGTGTGGTGATGTTAACTGGCGATAATCAAGCTGTTGCAAACATTATCGGTCAGAAGGTTGGAGTTGATGACGTGATTGCTCAAGTATTACCTGATGAGAAAGCATTTCATGTGAAAAAACTTCAAGAACAAGGTGCAACTATTGCCATGGTTGGAGATGGTATAAATGACGCACCTGCATTAGCACAAGCCGATATAGGTATTGCAATGGGAAGCGGTTCCGATGTTGCGATAGAAAATGCACAGATGACACTACTTAACTCTTCACCACTCTCAGTAGTGGATATGATTGCATTATCAAAAGCGACCATGAAGAATATTAAAGAAAACTTATTTTGGGCATTTATCTATAATGCAATGATGATTCCGATTGCTGCCGGTATTTTATACCCTGGTTTTGGTATTCTACTGAATCCAGTCTTTGGTAGTATCGCAATGGCATTATCGTCTATAACGGTCGTCTTAAATGCAAATAGACTTAGATTAAAAAAGCAAGCTCAATAAAATAATAGGTAATCAAAATGAAACAAAAGATAATAAAACTAGGTATTCATGAAGTCTATTTAGTAGAAAGAAAATTACCAATTATACATATTCCCTATCAAGCAGATTTAATTAATCAATTGAATCTACATAAAGCAATCAATGATGCTCATTATGATGATATAAAGAAAAATCTTATTATTTCTTATGATGCTTCAATGATCCAATACGACTATTTAGAACAAGTTCTTGATGAATATGAAGTTGAAATCAAAGCAACATGGTGGATAAAAAGAAGGATTGAAAATTATAAGTTTGCAGATGCAAATATTTATAATAATTCACGTCATAAACCATGGTGTTGCCATTAATATAAATTAGAGAGTAACTGATAGCTCTTTACCAGTTACTCTCTAAAATTAACCACTATTAGTACTTAATAGTGGTAATTCAATAATAGCAGATAGACCATCAGGATGGTTCTTTAAAATAAGGCTACCACCATAAGATAATATAATTGAACGTGATGTTGATAATCCAAGGCCAACATTAGAGTTTTCAGTATTCCGTTCTTTGTTAATTCTGTAAAAAGGTTTAAATACACTATCAAGTTGAGATGCTGGTATGCCTTTTCCTTTATCTCTAATAATAACTTTAAATATATTCAAACTATAATCAACATCTGATTGAATACTAATATAAGCCTTACCATCTTCACTTTTTCCATATAAACAAGCATTATTTAATAAATTCTCGATTACACGCCTTAAACTCACAGGAGGAAGTGAGCAGTCAAACTTTCTAATATCAGAAAATGAAATCTTATTTTTTTCAATGGGGAATTCATCAATGATCGTATTAATATAACATGATAAATCAGTAACTTTTAATGGCTCTTTTTTGTTACTTTGTTGAGAAAATAATAAGGTAGCATTCAACATTTCTTCCATATTTGTCAACGTAGAAAGTAATTTTCTCTTGTCGTTACTCTCTTCAATGAACTCTAATCGTAGCCGCATACTCGTGAGTGGTGTACGAAGATCATGAGAAATAGCACCAACCATTCTAGTCCTATCTGAAACATAATCATCTAATCTTTTCTGCATTAAATTAAAAGCATGGATGGTGTCATGTAGCTCTTTAGGTCCTTGCTCTTCAATCTGTATAAACTGTTGTTCAATCCCTATTTTTGTTGCAGACCGTCCTAGTTCATAGATTGGTTTCAGCGCTTTTTTAATGATCAAGTACATCCCATATAACATTAAGCCTAAAATAAGAATCAAACCAGCAAGAGTCCAATATGACCATATTTTAGTATTATTATTTATTACCGAGCTAAAATTTAACCAATCTTTGTTCTTGAGTTGAATTGCCCCAACATAGTAGGATTGCTCTTTTAGCTTTGAACTCATCATATGCATACCTTGATTATATGATGAATGCATCATTGACATATGATGTGACGGTGCAGAGTTTAATGGTATCGCAATATTATCTTCAGTAAAGTAAACCCTTCGATTTGGAAAAATTTTTTCTAGTGTACTTAATTTATGATTACAATTATTTTTATCTGTTTTTTTTATTATAGGTTCTTTATCAAGAGTAAAGCTTAGACCACCACCATTTGCAGCTTCTAGTATATGAACTTGGATTAAGCTAGAACTATTATCCAGTGCATCAACGACCGCTTCTACTCTCTCAATAGTATTTTTTTCATTAACTTGGTTCAATAGATTTCCAAATTGAGAAGAAATTAAAGTAATGACTAATAGTACTGATAATAATAAACCAGTAATAAATACAGTATTAAGTTGCCCTAATAATGTTCTAGGAAGCGATATTTTAACCACACTTAACCACACTTAACCACACTTAACCACACTTAACCACACTAGCCATAAATTGATATCCTCCTCCCCAGATTGTTTTTATGATTTTAGGTCTTTTAGCATCAACTTCTAATTTTTTTCTTAATCGACTAATGCCTGTATCAATAGCGCGATCGAAGATATCACTATCATTTCCTTTTAAACGACCTAGTATCTGTTCTCGACTTAAAACTCTTTGTGGGTTTTCGACCAATACTTTCAATAAATGAAATTCAGTATTTGTTAATATTGTTTCTACCTTTTGGTCATCAAATAACTGTTGTTGTGTAATATTCATAGTCCATTTATCAAATGTATAACATTCATCACTTGGCATTGATATAGAGTTATTATTTTCTTTTGATACATAAGGATACTCACTTCGCCTAATAAGCGCTTTAATTCTCGCTAACAATTCTCTTGGGTTAAATGGTTTTGTTAAGTAATCATCAGCTCCCATCTCTAAACCAATTATTTTATCTACATCTTCACTATTTGCTGTTAATAGTATGATAGGAATATTAGAGCAACTTCTTAACTCTCGACACAAAGTTAATCCATCTTTTCCTGGCATCATTACATCAAGTACAATCAAACTGAACTCTGTGTGCTTTAGTAATGAAAGCATCTCATCGCCATCTTTTGCTGTGACAACACTAAAATCATATTGAATTAAAAAGCGTTCTAATAATTCTCTAATTTCTTCATGATCATCAACAATTAAAACTTTATACATTCCACAATCCAAGAAGGTAATACCAAAACAGTAATAAATTATATCAAAATTTGAGCGACTAATTGTGTCAAAATGTGACAGCTTTTTTTCATAATTGACAAACTTTAGCCATAAAAAAGAGGTTAAATAGGACCAACAAAAAATATTTACTAATAACTATCAAGGTGACTACTATGAATAAATTAATCATTGCTACTCTAATTCTCGTTCCTACATTAAGCTTTGCACACAATATGCATAATAATACAACGACCTCTTCAGTGAATAATCAACAAATGATGACAGCGGAATCTCACCAGACCATGATGAGCTCAAATAAACAGATGATGAATATACATAAAGGAATGGAGAGTAATCAACACTATTGTGGACACATGAACACGGATCAAATTTCAGTAAACCAAAATAATAAATAATTTTATATTCACCACCCTACCTTGAGTTAAGGTGGTGAATTCTTTTACAGAGATTAAATCATCTATGGCACATCACTTTTCAATATTTCCAATGAATATTATATTTTGGCTATTCTTAATTGGTCTAATTGTTTTATTCTTTTCCAAAAAATCAAATAATAATGAAGCCAAAAACATAGCAAAAGCTAGGTATGCAAAAGGAGAAATAACATTAAATGAACTGAAAGAGATATTGAATAACTTATAAAACCTCAGTGTTTATTATAGCATAGTCAAAATCATGTAATTTAGTTACAACGTAAAATTCCAAATCAATATTCTAAAACTATAAATATCAAGTGGTTGTATCAACAAGATATAAGCAGCATTAAAAGTATGATTGTGCAGTTTAATCAACCGCTTGTATAAAGCGTTAACCAGTTCAAATATATTTTACTCATAGTAAATACAACATGAACTTTCTCACAATTATGGTCGATATTGGAAAGTTTGGATTTAGAGGAAATTTCCATTACTGTCTTAATTGGCTTATTGGTACGCTTCTTATAACTGCATGCGTAGACTTTTTTCGCGCTAGGAGAATCGCCAGCTAACTCTATAACTAAACCGTTATCAATTACTGTTTCAATAACCTTAGAACCTTTTTCAAAGCTCATTAATGGCAAATAATTGCTGCTGATTTGAACATTAAGTTGCATTTGCCATCATCACTTTCAGTGAATGTAATATCGACTCTTGATGCGCCAGCTCGATTGGCGTTCTGAATAAGCTCGTTAATAACCTTAAAGCTATTAGAAAACATTAGGTTAAGTTGAGAGATGAGATTTGACTCATTAATAGGTAATTTCATGTTAAGCACCTCGCTTTATATAAGTGGCTTAATCATAAATGAGAGGTGACTGAAACTTTTAAATAGAAAAAATAGACTTTTTTTCTAAAAAATAGGCAAAAATTTAAAACTCTAAATAGTACAAAAAATTACTTTAAAGAACATAAATTATCTGACTTTATTTAAGTTAATGTTATCAATGGCTTATGTATTAAAATGAAAATAATTTAAAAAAAATTAATTTTAACTCTTTGTTTTGCGTGGGTTTATTTATCTAAGAAAAAAAATGAACGTTTGCGTCCTGTTAGCGAGGTTTTGCTCTGTCGAACTGGGTCATAATTTAGTTGTAAACAACAAAACAAGGAAATTTGATTATGACTATTTCAACTTTATTCAATGTTAAAAACCTAAAGCGTTTCTCTTTCTTATCTTTCTTCGCAGTCCTAAGTTCGACAGTCATTGCGGGATCGGGTGGTGACGCTTTTCAGGGTGTGTTTGATGATTTAGCCGCATTTGCTGATGGCGTGCCGGGACAAATCATCGCCTTCATGACGGTGGCTGGTGTGTTAATGTTCTCTGTTGTTCGACCAAATCTGATTGGTTTAGGTGCATCAATTCTCATCATGGTTGTACTTGCACAGCTTAACACCATCATTACATCAATGTTGACGGCTGGATTACCAATTTAATGAACATGAACAAAATATAAAAGCTAGGTCTTAATTAAAATTAGACCTAGCTTTTTTGTATAATTCGACATAAAAATTATCCATTAAATAGGATAGTTAGATTACAAAACGCCAGCTTTTTCTAACATAGCTTTGGCATTTCTTTGAGTCATATATAGCTTATTAGGTTGATTAGGAAATGAAGTAAAGCCTAACTTCTCGTAGAATATTTTGGCACCCTCATTTTTAGCATCAACAATAATCATTGGCTTTGGCACTAATTCTGAGGATTGAATGGCTTTTAATATGGCGTCAATAAGTAGTATTTCCCCAAATCCCTGACCTTGATATGTTTTATGTATTGCTAATCTCCCTATGAGTGTGCAATAGACATCATTGGGGTATTTTTTACCTATTTCAGAAGGCAATTCGCTAAGTGATACTTTGCATAAGGCTAAAGAGTAAAAGCCTTTAATCGTTGAGGGGTTATTATCACTTGTCAGTACAAATGTGCGTGAAAGATCTTTTTTACCATGTTGACCCGCCGTTTTTTTCAAATAATTATTTAAGTAAGCGTCACCACAGTCAAACGAGTTTTTATTGTGTATTTTTTTATCAAGCTGTTGAATTTTCATGTTGTATTGTTTCCTTATATCGTTGAGCCGCTTTAAGGAAACGTTGATTTGTTTTAACTGGTTTATCCAATGCTTCTACAAATGCCAATGCATCTTCTTGGCATAAGTTAATCACCATATCTTGTTCTATCAGTCTTTTAGCTTCTGTGACAGCTGCATTTGCTATAAAGCTATTTAAACTAGAATAACCCGACAAAATCAACGCCCTTTCTAGTAACTCTTTGGTTTCTAAATTTACCCGAGTGGTAATTCTTTCTTGTTTTGCAATGCCCATAAGGCTTCTCCTATCGCATAAAATGCGATTATTAATTCACTGTAATACCCATGCCCATATAGCTAGGTTGGGTTAATGGTACGTATAAAGGTGAAATGCGAAGTTTAACTTCATCTTTATACTCTCATGTTTATTAACAATTGTCAAATTTGGCGTCATTCTGGTGTCATTTGTATTTAGGTTTTCATTTCCCCTTTGTCTAAGGAAGCACCGTAGTTTTTAAAAATATCGTCTAATCGGGGTCATTTGGTCCTGTTAGACGAGGTTTAGCTCGAAACCATCACTCATACTTTATATAAGCAAGAAAAAGGAGTAAGCGTTATGAGCAAACTTGATATTAACAATGACAACCGACCAGAACTGCCGAATCATCACTCTTATATCCCAACGCGGGTAAATAATCGATTGAGCTTTCTTGGGATGGAGACTGACACACTTGGTATTTTGATGTTGTGTATGTGTCTTGGCCATCTTTCTAAGAATCTGGTGCCGATGCTGTTTTTGGGCATTTGCCTGTCTTATGGCTATGCAAAGTTAAAAGATAGGTATCCGCGAGGGTTGTTCATTCATTTAGCATGGTGGTTTGGTATTTACTCACCACAGCCGACACGCTCTCGACCTAACGCTTACCGCCGTACTTTTTATAAGTAACAAGGAGATGAACGATGAATTTCTTCACTCGTCAGTCCGATACTGACAATCAGCAGTTTTCTAATCGCCCGACGGCGAGCTGGACGGCTGCAGTTAACCATTCTCAAAAGATGACTTATGTGGTTATTGCGTTAGTCATTATTAATTTGGCATTGACGTTCCGCGTTATCACACAAGATCGCATTACCATTATTACGCCACCCAATTTTGACAAAGCCTTTGAATTAAATGGCAATAAAGCCGACATGAACTGGAAGAAAATGTGGTCTGTGATGATTGCCGAGCTTCTTGGTAATGCAAATAACCGCTCTGTTGATGTTACGTTAGAAACCTTGAAACCGATGATGAATAGTGCCGATTACGAGCGAATGGCTGATCAGTTACAAGCGCATGTAAAAGCACTGAGTATCCGAAACCAAGAGCAGCGTTTTGAAGTGTTGGACACTTACTATGATGCCAAAACAGATAAAGTCATTATCTACGGTGAGCGAGAATTGACAGATAAGCGTCGTATCTCTGATAAGAATGCCGAGCTAAGACCGATTCGGTGGACTTATGAAGTGAAAGTGAAAAACGCCAATGGTTCACCAGAGCTTACTTATATTAATCAATATGAGGGTACGCCTCAAATTGACCGCACTCGTTTAGCAAAAGACTAAGGATTTGGCCATGAAGACTAAATTAATCAGTATTCTGACCGCTGTGACGCTAACCGCACCAACTTTTGCTGAAAATAGTAGTGGTACGCAAGAAGCAATGGATATTGTCGCTATTGAACAGCCAAAAACATTGGTGCAGCAAGATACACCTGAAGCTGTGCATCAGATGCTCAATACAGTTGTAACAAACCTGCCAACGGAGCAACGTAATCAACTAAAACCGATGTTGCAAAAAGATGAACCCAAACCACAAACTGACGATTTTGGTCGTCCAATAGTGCCAACCGAAGAAGAAATTCAAGAGAATGCATCAAAAACAACAAGCGTTGCTGAAACTAAGCCTATTTATCATGAGCCTGAAAAACCACAGTTGACGGCCTTTCAGATGATGCAGCGCGATATGGCCAAGAAGTTTAAGCCAGTGCAGTCATATAAGTTGCGTACAGGGGATAACATTACTATTCCTGCCGCCAAATATATTCTAAACAGTATTCGTACTTCCTTTGATGAAGTTGAAGTTCGCTCATCAGATCCAAACGTGGTGCTCAAAGTTGAAGGAAGTTATCTCTATTTTACGACGGAATACGACTCACCATTTGGCTTAATTATGTATGAGAAAGGCGTACCTGAAACCCAAGTAAACGTGACTGTTGTGCCATTAAACGTGATGCCAGCGATGGTTCAAGTGACGGTTAAGTATGATAAAAAGTTAGCAAGTAAAGTTGCTAAGATTAAGCAAGACCAACAAAATGAGGCGAGTGCTCAAGAAGCCCGTATCCGTGATATGGAGTCTGAGTTAGTCCTTAAAAGTGACCCTAAATTTATGAGCAACCCTTATGTTGATTCAATCAATGATCTTCTATCGGTTGTTGCTGCTAAAAAGCGTCCGAAAGGGTTTGATTTTAGTACCAAAATACCAAGCGAGCTTAAATACCCATGTCGATTTACTGTCCCATCAGAAGCCAAGCAGCGACTCATTTCGTCACGCCGCATCGTTGATATTGTTCTAGTTAAGAATATTCGAGACATCAGTGTAATTATCCGAGAGGAGCAGTGTTGGAATACACCAGATGTTATCGCCACTGGCATTCTTAACAAAGCAACACTTTCTCCAGGTGAAGCCACAGAAGTTTATGTGGTACGTGACCGACTCTATCAAAACCGAATCAAAGAGCGCAATGAGCGTCCTTCATTGTTAGATTAAAAGGTGACTATCATGGATCTAAAAGAAAAATGGCAAGAGCCAAAAACGAGAATGATCGTTGTCGGCGCGGTGGTTGCAAGTTTAGCCTTAGTTGTCTCTTTTTATATCAAACCAGATATGACTAGTGTTAAAGAAGAGAAGAAAGAAATTGAGCATATTTATGCGCCACGCGATACAGGTGTTGTTCTAGAAAAACAAGAACTGCAGTTAGTTCAAGATGAGTTAAAGAAGATATCTCGTCAGGAGCGTCAGGCTTCGACAAAGAATAACGCTCACGATCTCGATGCGGTTTATTCTGAACTTGACCGCTTATCGGCTAAATATGAAAAAGTGGAGAGTGAACTGCATTTATATAAAACTGGCCAGAAAAAATTGGAGAGAACTGCGTACAACAATAACCAGCTTACACCTAGTCGCAATATGACTGTTGATAAACATGGCAATCCAGTCTCCATCGCATCGCCGTCGGTTGACGCTTCCGTTCCCGCTAATAATAAGCAACAACCTCAGTTAGCACCCAAAGTCTCAGGTATCCGCAGTGTTGATGCTAGTAGTGATATGATTTTACTGCAGAATGGCAAGGTAAAGACATTGGTTGAGGCGAATACAGTCTTAACAGAAGATGAAGCTAAAACTAAAGAGGAGATGAAAGCGTGGCGCGATCAAAAAGAGAAAGAACTCTCTGATGCGATTGCCGCATTGGATGTGCAAGAAACCGATCCAACGTATTCTGTTCACCTTCCAACCACATCACTAATCACAGGTATTTTGTTATCAGGCATGGAAGCACCAACCTCTGTAGGGAGCAAACGTGAACCATTACCTGCAGCTGTACGAATTAAGCTCGATGCACTGCTGCCAAATAATTACCGTGTTGATCTAAGGGACTGTCAGGCATTAGTGAGTGCTGTAGGTTCACTTTCTGATAATCGTGCATACATGCGATTAGAGTCCGTTGTCTGCATTGACGAAAACGGACTGATAGCAGAAGCAAGTGCAAAAGGCTATGGCACTGGGGCCGATGGAAAAGCAGGTATTCCCGGTCAACTTGTCGCTCGCAACGGCAAAATGTTAGCTGGTTCTATGTGGGCTGGATTTTTTAGTGGGTTAGCTGAAGGTTTAGCACCACAGCGCGTCGTCGGTGTTCAGGTTAACGATGAGGGATCAGGCTTCAATACCCCCGATATGGGAAGTATAGGCGCAGCAGCGGGACTTTCAGGTGCCTCGTCTGCATTGGACAGAGTTGCTGATTACTACGTGAAGATGCTTGAAGAAATTTGGCCAACAATCAATGTTGATGCTATGCAGGAGGTGACTTTCTTCCTGCAAGCTCCACTTAAACTTACATTTCAAGAGGTTAACTAGTCATGAGTAATAATGATAAGCCAGAGAATGATAAGCCAGAAGTGGTGACGGAGTTACCAGATGATTTGCTAACGATTGCTCGAACCAAGCCTTTTGAGGAGCAGGTGGAAGAAATAAACCAGCATGAACGGCGCGAGAAACTGGCTCACTTATCTTCTTCTTCGTCCAAATCCGTCAATGAAGATAAAGAGAAGGTTATTAATAACGCGGGGACCCGGAAAATGCGTACCAAAATGAATCCGATCCATATATTAATGGTGGTGTGGTTAGGTGTTGTTTCTTTTTTACAGATACATATGTACAAAAAGTTGGAAGCAATCACTGTACCGCCAACCATCGACAAAGCGTTATCGTCGATTGTGGTGTATCCCTACAGCGAAATTGCCGACGACTTAATGAAAAAAGGGTTTAGTTTTAGTCAAATCGAGACATACAACAGAAACATGATCCGAATTTTAAATACTCAGGGAAAAGTGGTGCTCAGTGGTGGCGCAATTGATGGTGATGTGCCGCTAAATTGGAAAGCACCTGTGCTGACCGTTGATGAAATGAATGCGTTGGCAACGAGCATCAATAAGGAGTGATTATGCGACGATTATTTGCTACCACTTTACTGTTAACATCTAATTTTGTTTTGGCAGAGTCAGTCAATATGGGCACTCTCACCGTTTTAACGAAAGATGAATTAAGCGATGGGGCAAATAATCGATATCAAACATTGCGTTACGAGAATAATATATTAACAGTTCAAGGAAATAGATTAGTAGGAGATCAAACACTCCAAGTTACCATCAGTTCGAGCGCGACAAGTGACATTGAACTTGCAGGTTATCTATTTAGTCCTGGGAGCATAAGAACCTTCAATTATAACTTCACAAATACCTCTGTTGTTGAAATGCCATTTTCAATCGAGAATAGTGGTGAAAATATCCCTTTTTCGATTTCAATTCCTCAAATCCGTTCAGATTTAGATGTTATACCCACTCTTACCCTTGATTATAACGTTAATAACATTGAACGAGACAGTGCGAGCTACCTGGTTAATGTGACGGCAACGTTAGATGTCCCGATTGGTCATACAACATCGGTGAAATATACAACGATTGATGACTCAGCAATCAGCGTGGCTGGTGATGCAAAAAATATAGCTTACGACAGTTTTGGTAATCCATTTATCAGCGTGGTTGAAACTGGAAAGGGACGAATTTATTTAGATGGTGGATTTCCGAAGTATTATCAAGTTCACACGACAGGTACAGCGTTGAATGATGCGCAAAAGCTGATGGTTAACGTTTTTAACTGGGTGAAAGATAGTTCACGCGCTCCAAAAGTTTTACTTCTTGGCGATGCGCAATACCACGAAACCAACTATCCCGTTAAAACGGGTAAATCTAATAGTTTTGCACCCACTTTTGCTGAAATAGCATCTGAAACAGGTCTAAGTTTGACGACAAAAGATACTGCTGATTTTGGCGGTACGGGTAATGCATTAATCACTTATGACGACATTAAAGATTATCAATTAGTTGTTGTGATGGGTAGTCGATCTTGTTCTTGTACCTCATTTCATGATGACACGCCAGAAGCGTTCAAGACATACTCTAATCTAGGCGGCGGTCTGATTTTTATAACCGATCACGATGTATTTCAAGGCTCTGTTAACCATATTTTAGAAGGATTTGGTGTGCAATTTTACGGCAATGTTAATCGCTCTAATGTCAATGTGAATTACTTAAAAAGCAACTATGGTGATCATCCAACCTGGAATGGACTTACCACTGTTCCTGCGGGTGGTTCTGAGGGCAATATCAATGTGTCGAGCTTTACTAATATTCAACCAGATTACGAAGCCGTTGCAGGTGAGCTGATTTTCACAGAGGGTGAAGTCTCAAAGTCATTTTCTGTCCGCATTTTGCCCGATACGGACATAGAAGATAACGAAGCCTTTAATATCAATTTGTTTGAAGAAAGTGGTCTGGTTATCCAGTCTCACTCAAACTCACTCACCATCCTTAACGATGATTGAGGCATTTATGATTAGACGACTCATCATGTCAATTGCATTTTTATTTACTTTATCAACAACTACAGTGCAAGCAACCGTCGTTGAAGTCGGATATGACGGTAAGACTTACTATCCAGAAGTCGATGTCACACCCTATTTTAATAACGCGAGCGATATTACTATTGTTACCAAAGTTGGGCTTGATCGCTTTGTTGAAGTCGAGGTTCGTCGTGGTGGTGCGCTGACTTATCAGCATACAACAGAGCTGATTGGCGTTGATGATGATTTTACAGTGCTAGGTGAGTTGTTCTATGGTGAGTCGCTTGTATTAAATAATGTTAACGTCGATGGTCAATACACCGTAACGTTGAAAACGATTGATATCAACGGAAATGAAGTTGCAAATCATCAGTTTAATTTTATTAGAGACACAATCGCGCCAACACTCGGCAACCTTTATAAAACGGGTTACTCGATGGTGGCTGACGTAAATGGCCATTGGTTTCATGGACAAAGTGGTTTAAGCCATATTCCAAATCGGACACTTGCTAATGATATTGTGGATAATAATGGGGTAGTCGAAGTATTTGCAAAATCTTATCGCTACAATGGCAGTCAGTATATTGAATATGCCACAGCGAAGCTATCATATGATGCAGAATCCAAAATTGCAGAGCTTCCTCATGATGGTTCACGAACGACTGAGCAGGACCAAATTTTTCCAAAAGGGACGCATGGTACGGAGTTATTAGCTGTGAAGTTTGTTGCTATTGATGTCGCAGGCAATGAAGGTGAGTCGAACTTGCAGACACTTTACTTTGACAGTAAAACGGTTACTGCAGAACCTTATGCTGTTTATAATCCAAATGCGACAGGAACCTTGGATGGCCTCTTTGATAAATATGAACGCTATGAGTCAAGTAAGACTATTTATCAAAATCCATTCACTATCATCTATCGCATCCCTAAGTCTGAATACATTACCGAAATCACTGGCGGTACGGGATTTGTTGGTAACTATGATGTACAGATTCATGGCGATTATGCGTACGGATTTTACCGCTTAACTCATGGAAACTACAATGGCAATTATTGGCGTACAACAAGTCGATTACGTTGGTCAGATGGTGGTATTGGTCCAAATTTAGTTCTTGATTCGAGTGTCGGTGCATCACCTGTTCGTAGTGCTTCTACTGAATATTATTATAGTGACGTAGGCTGGCGTTCTTTCAATCGATGGCACATTCAAACTAGCCAGTTACCAATAACCATTACGCACGTTCGTCAGCAAGTACAACCACGACCATATGAGCAAAAATTCACACATAGAGGTCATAACTGCATCATTCCAGCAAATGGAACAAGTTGTACAATTGATATTCCAGATATTGCTTTAAACTCAGGTACAAGTGGCTATCTGCACGATGTTGGTTATCTAAACGCAAGCGATAATAGATTTTCAAACTCATCAAATTGGGCTGATGTGTCGTGGAATGATGAACACGCCCCAAGTTTAACGTCATGGTCATTTGATGATGAAACGCGAATATTAACCTTTGCACTTTTACAACCGGGAGGTGGGGCTTGGTTTGACAATTTAAGACTTCGTTCCGTGTTCATTGCAGATGAAAATCAAACCAATCTTAATGCAAAGTTAATTTCAGGCAATCGAATTGGTAAGACGATATACGAATACCAGTTCTTGCTCGATGATATTCCCGCTGGCCAGCACCAAATTTTTATTCGTGCAGAGGAAATGCATGGTCTAGTGCTCCATCAAAAAGTGCTGGATTTTTATAACGACCAAACATCCCCATCATTGGTGACCAAATACGACAATGCTGAACAGTATCCAGATGTCGTCAGCGATCTTAGACAAGTGACGCTAGAGGTCACAGATAACAGTGAGATCACACCTTACATCCGTTTGCATGGACTTGGCGTTGATGTCCAACTTGGCTTTAGTCTAATAAGTAAAACCGGCAACACATCTATATTTGCTGCAGAACTTCCTAAAGTATTCCCGAATCTAGATGAAACTGAACGATATACGCTAGAGCTTGGTGCCATCGATGCTTTTGGCAATGAAGGTGAAATTTCAAAATCAATCAGATATCTTCCGAGCAATATTTTTATCACGGAAGCACAGCCATATTTCACAGCAGATAGGCCTATCTATCTTTCGGCAGGTGATTATCTTGCGCGAATTTATAGTGATGGTCACCTCGTCACTGCAAATGGTCAGGTTGCGACAGGTGAGCAGTACGCTGAAATTCAACTAAAACCAGATGCGTCATTTGCCATTTATTTTCGAGTTAACCAGAGCAGCCAACCAATACGTGTTGAACCAGGCGAGCTAAAAGGTTTCAATTTCACTTTAAGCTCAACTGGAGGAGCAATTAGTTTTGAGATCTGGCCCGCTGAAGGCAAATTGGGTCAATCGGATTATCTGTTGTTTATTCCGCAGTTGGTAAGTAAACCCTGACAGTGACTTGCAAAAAATTAATGATTTGAAAGAGCAACTGGATAGTTCTCAGTTGAACATGAATAAACTTGAGAAACAATATATAAGAAGTGAACAATAAATTTAACGACAACCAAAAAATTGTGTTATGTATCAGTTATTTATTATTTGTGGTGTAATGAGAGATAATTATAAATTGTAAATTCCTTTCCAGTATTAATAGATAGTATGTTAAATAAGAATAATAACGTTATGTTTATCTTTACTCTTATGCTGGCTAATAAATAGCTTGATTTATAATCTGATAATTTTATCACGTGGCTAACTCATTTATGCCCCATTCTGAGTTAGCAACTAAGGATAAAGCTGTCTAGGTTACCTAAACCACCTTAGTCTCCATTTCTTGTGAGGAGTAACTATACAATATATTGCCTTTGAAAATATTCGAAAAAGAATCCACCTTCTTAGAAGGTAGTTTTTGGGATAAGCCCCCTAAAAGGGGGCATTCATACTAATGTGGTTTTAACAATTGTAGCTGCTGCTCATATTCAATATCTCTTAATCCTGATGTTTAACGTATCTTCTGATCGTTTCTTCATGAATACCAACAGTGTCGACAAAATATCCTCGAGCCCAGAAGTGATTTTAGGGTATTTATTGAAAAGTCTGATTGCACCTCTACTCTTCAATACACCGAGTAAAGTTGAAATAGATATTTTGGTGCCCATACAATATGGTATTTACAACGCCAATATACATGTGATGAACTTCTATAGTCGTCCATGCTTTAATTCCTTCTTACTTGTGGTGAATAAGAGAGTCTTTTTAGCATGGGCGCACCTTTAGGCTGTTGCCTGAAGGAACAATCACCACCGCCATAGGCGGTGGTTTTTAGTAGTTAATAAAAAATCATATTGTTTAATGTAGAATTTATTCAAATTTCCTTAGCTTTTCTAATATTTTCACATTAAATGATAACTATTACTTTACCTTGGTGTATGTATCATAACATCAATAAACATAATACCCTCAATGAGATAGTTAATTCTATTTTACGTATAGAAAATAAGAACTATATTTTTTACCAAAGTTCACTTGAAATAATATGGTGATAACATATCTAGAGATTGGCTATATATGTAATTGATCACTGATTGGGACAATTTGATAATGTGAATTAAATAGTTAAACAATAATCAAGCTTTTTCTGAAATGAGTGATTATAATACGCCATTATTTTTTCATTTGAGTGTTATTGATGTT
The DNA here is from genome assembly GCF_021513135.1 of Vibrio sp. SS-MA-C1-2. NCBI lineage: Bacteria > Pseudomonadati > Pseudomonadota > Gammaproteobacteria > Vibrionales > Vibrionaceae > Vibrio > Vibrio sp. SS-MA-C1-2. The sequence continues at coordinate 84,267 of NZ_CP090982.1, read as the reverse complement.
AGAAGTTTTAACTCTTGCCATTGCATTAAGTATGGATGCGTTTGCAGTTGCCGTTGGTATTGGTAGCAAAAATCATAAATCCCGAGCGAAAATTGCGTTTAAAGTGGCACTCTTTTTTGGGTTTTTCCAAGGGGCAATGCCGTTAATTGGATACCTTGGTGGAAGCTCAGTTTTAGGTTGGATTGAGTACTATGCTAATTTTGTCGCCTTTATCCTATTGTTAATTATTGGCGGTAAGATGTTATACGAAGCTTTCTCTCATGATGACGACGATGATGACGCTTTAGAAAAAATCACCAATAAAGCGCTATTTACTCTGGCTATTGCAACCAGTATTGATGCGATGGCAGCAGGGTTTACATTAAACCTGTTAGATTTCCAACCATTGCTTTCATGCGTGATTATTGGTGTAACAACATTTATTTTTAGTTATATTGGCGTCTATATTGGCAATAAGAGCAGCCAATGGATTGAAAGTAAAGCTGAAATATTAGGTGGTGTTGTTTTGATCCTTTTGGCTTTCAAGATGTTGTTTATTTAAAAATACCCGCCTTGCTTTAGTTCAACTCTCTAGTTACTACTGATAAACCGACGCCTTCTATTCAGAAAGTGTCGGTTTTTTATATTATATTGTTATTGTGCAGTTAATTTGGTGTTCATTTTGAAGTTAACACGCTTGGCCCATAGCGTTATAGCGACTAGCATTATGATATAGGTGGCTAGTTGGAGTAAGCTCGGCTTTTCTGTGTAACCAAATATCACATGAAGGACTAAAGCGAACCAGTTACTATGATGGTCAAAATAAGGGCTTGTATCCCAAAGCTGAGGAATAATTGCTGGTAATTTACCTGCTGTAATTAACTTTGAAACGGCCGACGCCATCATACCTGCCGAGAGAAATGTCATGACAACAGAAAAGAAGTTGAATACCTTACTGATATTGACGCGAATTAGGCCAAAATACATCAAAATACCAACAACAATCGCACCAGCTGCCCCCACTAGACTACCAAGAAAGATTGAATGAGTAGAGGTATCATTTTGTGATGCAAGACCGAGTAGGAAAAGTACAATTTCACCGCCTTCTCGAATTACGGTTAAAAATGCAACGATGGTTAAGGTTTTTAGCGGAGTTTCACTCTGAGCACTCTCTTTAAGTTTGCTGCTGAGCTGTTTGCCTTGTGCGCGCATCCAAATTACTGTCCATGCAATTAGGCCACTTGCAAAAATCAAAATAACAGCGCCTGTTACTTTAGCCTCAATCAGTTGGTGAATAGTTTCACTTGATAACGCTGCGTAGGCAAGAAGGCATGAGGCAAAAACCCCTGTAATACCACCAGAAATAATCCAAGTTTTAGAATGAGCAATTTGTCGAGAAGCAGCTAACAATAAGGTAATGATAAGAACCATCTCAAACCCTTCCCTGAAAACAATCGCCATACTGGAATACATACTCAACACCCTTAATATAAATGATAACTGTTACTATTTACGCATGATAATGATTTTTATTAAAGCTACTATTTTTCAAACTTTGATTTCACTATTGGTTTTTATATTATTAAAGCTATTCAAACAAAAGCTTACTTATTAGCAGTTAATTTATTTTGAATTGAGATATAACCTAACTCATTAATGTCCAAAAACGTGTTAGAATTGATCAATCTTTACGGCTTTATGGTCCTTATATCAGCTTTATGCGAATAAATAACGATTAGACTTTATAGTGAAGCGGGATTTCTATCATATATACGGTCTAATTGTCCTCATCAAATACCAAAGTTTTTTTACTTCGTCATTTAGAATATCAATTTGATCTTTTATTTCCCGGTTTGATAATGATTGTATTTGATTTTCTAATACTTTAACTCTTAATGCACATATTAGTGTTTCTTTCTCTATGACCGTTTTTTTCAGATCTTTTATTAGCACTATACGTGATTGTCTTTTTGCATCACGCTCTGAATCACACTTAATAAACTCATATTCTATAAAGTTTGGTATTGCTTGCTTACTTGCAATATCATCAACAACTTCTTTACCTTTGTGATATCGGCCCGACGCTGATGGCATATTACTGGTCATCGTCCAGCCAGTAAGCTCTGGTTGAGTTCTGTGTCTTAACACGTACCAATTATTTCCCCAATGCATACCCATAATTAGCTCCTTTTTTTCAGATTTCGCTCAATATAGCGCACGATATTACTGACTTTAATTTCGTCACTATCAACATGTTGCCGCTTTTGTTTTAAAGCAAGCAACGCTTCTTCTAGTGTCATTTGCTTGTTCATCATCAACTCCTCACCACTCGTTCGACCAAGTGAAAGCATCATTGTTAGTTAGAGGCTGCTCGGCTGCAGGTACTTGTTGTTCAACTATAGGTGTTGGCGGAGGCGTATTCATTTCCTCATGTACAACAACAGGTTGTGATCGCAAGGGTGCGTCTTCACTATCATGGTACAGAGGCGATGTACGATTTAAAAAAGCTGCAAACTTATCGGTCACGACATTGACGCCCTTTGGTGCAACATAGGATTTGAAATTATCGGATACATTACTGTTTTCAACTGCACGATTAATTGCAATTTGACGGTCTTGTTCTGAATGTTGTGACATTTCAGTATCGAGCATTGACCAATAGCGACTTTCTATCTCCTTTAAGGCCAACATCCGTGCTTTAAATGCAGGTGAGATGCTGTAATTAGTATCCAAGGTATGAGCTATAGCGCGGCGAATCACTGTTTTCTTGATCATTTGTGGCAAGTTCTCATCATTCCATAAAGATGAAGCCAGGGGGGATTGTTGAAACTTAGCGATAGTGGCCTGTAGGTATTCAGACTCAAGTAACTCAGTGTAAACAGAACCATCTTTGCTTTTTACCACTGCATAGGCATGAGCAATGTTACTATGAGCTGTATTTTCTAAGGTGCTAGAGTGCTCGACTTGGTGAGTCGGACCATGATATAAAAAATGGTCACCGTGATAGACGATACCTGCACTAACATCAACAACATCAGTTGACTCGATTAATAGTCGAATCATGCCATGATAAATCGGCACGTAAATCAACTCAGTTAATCCAGTCTCATCGTTAAAAAAGTGCATGATAGTCGCGCTATCCATAACTGGATTCAATGACAGTCCGACTTGGGCAACAGCTAATGTTGTGTAGTATACGCTTTGCGCATCCATCATCTGTTGATACTCTGGCTCGATATCACTGATTAGCTTAATTAACCAGAACCACTCTTTTTCGGCATTGAGTTCTTGGTGGTAATTCATGAGATCAAGAAAGTCGGGGCGTGCAGCTTCAAGAGCTTCATTAGCATCCTGATTGAGCTTTAATGCACCATAACTTAAAGTGTTTGCGATAGTCATAATGATTTCTCCACTAACTGATTAATTTAAACTAAATATTTAGGAATTGAGGCTGTTACGATGCCATCGCTTCGCACATTGGAGTGCCAATCATCTGCTTTATATCGTTGCGCTATTTCGGTTAGAGCAGAGAGCATTTTAGTGAACGTTGCTTGCTTGTTTTCAAAGTTAAAAATTTCAACTAAATCAGCATCCAAATATTCAATTGCAACAAAAATGAATCCTGATAAATTGATATTGAGTAGCGACGCAACATAGGTGTAAAACGCTTCTTGGTAGTGATAGCCAAGCTGACCTGCTTGTTTCATGAACTCTTTTGGTTCAGTTGATTTTGTTGTCTTGATATCTACAGCAAGGTTATCGTATCGAAGCCAGTCGAACCGACACTTGACCCATAGCCCCGTGACTGGACAACGAGCAATAAGAGAAACCTCTGGCAGTCCATCTTGGACAAGCATGGGCGCAACGGGATGCTTTAAAAAGGTATTATATGAGCGCGTTGCATTATCCCAAACAAGCGGATCGATCATTGTTTTATCCGCGTTCTCTTTTTCTAGTTGCTTAACCATGTCATCAAAAAAAGTTACGGGAGTCTCCGCCTTTTCCAATGCTTTGCGACAGCTCGCCTTTGTTGCTGACTTAGTTATAGTGACATTGTAACGCTCACAAGCTTCAATATGATCGGCTAATGAATCAAGTGCTTCAGTTTCTTTAGCGAGGAGCCCTCGATAATACAGGTCTTCAAAGTGCTCACCTTCCAAGATGAGTTCGTGAACATATGTGCCTGTGTCAAATGTTCGTTCTTGAACCTTAGAGCGACGCTTTAAATCGAGTCCACTTAGAAAGTCACGATAAAAGTGCGCCGGTGATTTTTTGATAAAAGTTTTGATCTGACTTGAGCTAATAGCAGGTAGCGAATGATAAACCTCATTCGGAATACCTGTATAAATGCCTTGGGTCAAATCACCTTCATCGTCCATGAAGGTCGGCTGGCCATTTACATCATAAGCATATGTGATTTGATGTGGACAATCTTTGAATGAAAGCATGACGACACCTCCAAATTGAATATTGGAGAGAACATTATCATGTGGTACTTGAGTAGTTTTAAAAATCAAATATTGGAATAATTATTGTAAATAACTTTAAAAAAACAGGAAAAATTTAAAACTCAATTATAGGTTCTAAACCAAGGGGTTAAGTCTTTTAAATTTCCAATTTTTTCTTGTATTCTAGATTTAAACTTAGATATTCCCGCAGGACTAATATGATTATCAAGAGCAACAATTTTACTTGGTTCATTAGATAATCCTTTTAATAGTTTAACATTTTGCTCTTTTGATTGAATATCAATGAATGCATGCCCTTGGGTTAAAGCACTTTTAGAAACTTCAGGCAGTGAAGATTTATGATTTAGAATAATGTCACTGATATCTTCAACATAACGCTTATCCAATATGTGATCTATACCAATGATATGAGCAATTGCAGGAAGATGTTTAATATCCGTTGAGCCGGAAAAAATGCTGATTTTAAGACTAGGGTGGGATTCTTTTATTTTTGTAATATGTTGCAGTGTATTAAAAATATCCGAATCTAGTTGTAAATCAGTTATCAGGTAATCCATAGATTCTAGTAGTGTATCAGAGACCTTATCATAACTATTACTTGTAATGGTTTCACATCCTTGAGCTTCAAATGACTGTTTTATATGATTGGCTACCATTGGATGATTATCCATAATCAATATTTTGAACATAATATCACAACCTCAAATGCTGTTTATTTATACAGTAATTTAGTCTAAAAAAGAGAGAAAGTGAAATATTATGAGCGATATTGTTTGCGTGTCATGATAACCAATTGAAATTAAACAAGTAGTTGGGTTGTTAATTTTATTAACTTGTCAGTGCTCGTTATTTGGGCTTAATATTGATGAGTGTTATGTGCATCGGGCGATAACATAACTCGCACTGGCTATAGATATAGCCAGTGCTCCTTAATGTCGAATAGGATAATATTTGCTTCCAGAGCGAGCAAAATGCTGTGCATTGCTTCGTAGTACGTCACTCATGACTGAGTAATCCACTGATAATTTATTCGCTATCTTGTGGAATTCAACGCCTTGGGGCTTATCTTTCAAGAACCTGATGGCCGCTTTTGTGATCTTTTTACGAGAGATGTTCATTCCCAAGTAGTGTTGCTTTACATGCATAAGCCAATCCGTTCGACGATACGCGTAAAAGTCTTTTCCAAAGCTTTCAGCTAACCGCTCCAGCAATAGTGACAGTTTCTCATCTCTGGTTACCGCAATAATTTCTGTAATGTCATCATTGTTGATGAGTTTGGCCTGTGCTTCTAGAATGAGTGCTAGGTCAGCGGCCTCTTTTTTTGATGGCACTTGGATACAGTTAAAGTTCTCATCGATTTCAATGGTAGAAGGATCGATATCTCTCGCTGCAGCAGCTATAAGAATCACATCTTCTCGGCCACATAAATCACGTAAATTAACCGGAATGCTGTATTGGTCGGCGTCTAAAAGGATTAAATATTTCATGGTGTCTCTCCATTAAGTTTATCTTCATCTAAATTATCGCTTATCAGTTGGTCCCATATTGGTGCTAACAGGACTATAACGTTCTGAATTCTTATTTTTTTAAAAAAGAGCCAATTTTGGGTTAGAAATAGTATTTAAAAGAAATGAGGAGATGCATGTTATATAGGGTTGGCGTTCAGCTAAATATGTAGTGAGGTACTTATTATGGGTTTCATTGTTCCTGTTATTCGTTCAAAAGATGGTTATTTTTCTATTGGTCTACCACCGTCACTGTCAGACATAGGCTATAACCGCCGTTCGGGGTTAAATGGGCAGGTGTATCAGCTCTGTATTAAGGATAATCATCATCGATTGAGAGAGGAGGAGTTTGGCAAGCAACTCGATGTTTGCTTTGAGGTTTTATCAAGGGAAAACAAGGTATTTCAGATGGTTAAGCCTAATTTAAGTAAAATGGATTTACCTACAGGGTTTTACTTAAAAATGCTTCATGAGCGTGATATACCAAACAATATACTCATGCCACCCTGTTACACTGCTCTAGATCCCCACTATACATTTAAACTATCGATAATAGATATGAGGATCGGAGAGCATACCCCCCTTGATATCAATGAGTTAGTGCGTGACACCTTGCCGAATCCTGCTAAATCGACAATCTATGCGCCTATTCAACTCAAGCATGACTTTAATGTGTATTTGTCTACACAGTATGAAAATGAAATTCTCAATGACTTTAGTACACTCGTTAGTTGTCATGGTTGCATAATCCTCAAGAATGGCTTCCGTAAGAGTCAACGTGAAACTCGCATAGAGCGGTTAGCGATAAAATATAGTGTTCAATTGAAGTCGATTTCGCTAGAAATGGCTCTATAATCCAAAAATGTCGTCTAATCGGGGTCATTTGGTCCTGTTAGCAGAGGTTTCACTGAAAATTGTCTCTCATACTTAATGTAGAGCAACAGAATTTAAAGGTGAAACTGTGAAACAACATGGAACGATTTATTCAATGTTTGGCTTTTGGTTACTTCTTCTCAGTCCATTTCTGACAGAAGCCAGCCAAAAAATTGATCCAAGCGTATTTGGTAATATCAATATCAAGTCCTCGGCTATGTATCAAACAAATGGTTTGATGATGCTAGAAACCGATGATGGTGATACTTACCTTGCAACGGCCGATGGGCGATTTTTAATTAAAAACCCGACAATCTACTCCACTTTTAATGCACAAGTCGTTAACTCAATTGCTGAGTTTAAAGCGGCAATGCAATTAACGCTAAATAACCTCCATGTCGATCCAGAAACCGACCTACTTGGTTACAGCATCAATCCAGATGCTAAAGAGTTTGGCGGAACGTTATTCATCTCACCTCGCTGTCCATATTGCAAAAAGTTTACTGATATTCTTCGTGAGAATTATCCAGATAAGCGATTCTTCCTCGCATTTGCCCCAATTCTATCAAAAGAAGTCTATCAGCAAACTATCGACGCAAGCTGTAGTGCCGATCCAAAAAGCGCACTGCAAGCAGTCTATGAAAATCACTATAAAGCAGACCTTTACCCTGTCGTTGGCGATTGTAAAAAAGAAATCAATCTCGTCAACAAGACCATTGCAGCTCTGCAAATGCTGAGTCAAGGCACGATGGGTGTACCGACCTTCACTAACGATGATGGCGTTGTCGTTGGCATCACAGATGCAGAAGTGAAGGTGGCTGAGTTGTTTGCTAAAGCTGAAAAGGAGTAAATCATGAGAAGTTCATTATTCGCTATCGCTGCATTAACAAGTGTCATTTCAGGCTGTAGTACGGTTGGTCATGAAGCTGAGAACTGTGCGGGGTCAACTTCTGGTATTAGTTGTGCCTCATCAAGAGAGGTGTTTGAGATCACCAATTACTACAACAATGCTGATGACTATGTAAAAGAGACTGGTGACTCTCGCGTGACCGTGTTGGACAAAGATGGCAAAAAGATACCTTATTCTGAATTCCACAACGAAGAAGAAAAAGAAAAGCAGATGACGAGCAATAGTCTGCCAAATTCGACGATGGCACCGCCTGTTCAGCAACAAATGAATGCGATGCAAGCTAATGCCCAGTTCCAAAGTCTTCCCGCTGTTGAACCTGTAGGTATGAGAAAAGCAGCCGAGATTGTTCGAGTACTCACTCGACCATATGTGGACTCACACGACCGAGCGCAAGTGCCTGGTTATTCATATGTCGAAGCAGTTGATCGCACTTGGATAATCGATAGAGAAGCAAAAGGTAATGCTGTGCAGTTTCAAAGTGTTGGTATGAGAAAAGACAGTCTACGACAAGATTATACTCCCAATGACAATGGTGAAATTGGCGTTTCAAAGCGCAGTGGGAATGACATTACGATTGAGCAAGCCAAAGCAAATGCTCGTAAAAATGCAAACGAAGTGATGTTTGACATCCAGAACGGACAATAAGGTGACTGACTATGCTGAGTGATTTTTTTGCTAGAAAGAATAGAGAGCACGCCTATGGTGAGTTGCTACCCGTGCTTGACTATGTTGAGTTAGGTAAGGGCACTGAAAAGGAATTTGGCTTCTTTGTGCTTGAAGATGGCTACATTGGAAAAATGTACTTCATCAATACTGTACCTGCAGTCAATGAAGAACTGCAGACGATGATGGAGGATATTTATAAACTAAATGTACCAATCGATACATTTTGCCAAACGATACTGTGGGCAAATGATGATTTAAGTCGTTTTGAAGAAAACTTTGCCAAGTTTCATGGTGATAGACAACAAGATCCATCAACAAATGAAAAACTGACCATGATGAGTAAAAAAATCATGGAGCACTATAAGCGCAGTTCTAAAAAAGGTTTTAACAAAAGCGACTGTAAAGCGCGAGTCTTTGACTGCTTCTTTCTGGTTAAAGTGCCAATTAAAGGAAAATACAGCAAGCCAACCACTGCTGAACTCCGCCAATTCCATGAGATTTGTACTGATATTCAAGAGTCGTTTGCAAAGATTGGGTTATCTCCAACGCCGATGGACCAATGGCAATGGCTGCATTACATGCAGAAAGTCCATAATCGTCGAGATGACGCATGTTGGCGCAATGGTGAGATGAACAATAACAAGATGTACTTAGCACGCGAGCAAGTGCAGCAAGTTGGCGGTAAAATTGAATTTACTGACCGTCGCATTGAGATTGATGAGAAGCCAATTGCGGCATTATCGGTCCGTCGCTTTCCCGATGCAGTCGGCTTTGGTGATATGCTGAATCTATTTTCAGACTGGAAATTTGGCCACTCAACGATATGGTCGAATTTTGCGATTATCCTCAACGTCCATTTCCCAGACTTTGATAAAAAGGCAAAAAGCATTCGTAAAACAAGAAAAGGGATGGAGCTGCAGTCAAACAACAAACTGGCTAATTGGTCAGATTCGGTCAGATGGCAACTCCGTGATTACAATGAGGTGTTTAATGCAATGGAATCCAAAGGCTCAAGGCTGGTTAATTTACACCTGCAGTTCCTAGTTTGGGGTGATAATGAAGACCAGTTGACCCGTGAGATTGCTCGATTTAAAAAAATAGCAAAATCACCGGCAGGGTTTGAACTTGAAGAAGACCGATATTTAACATCACCATTGTTTCTACATAGTTTACCTTTCGGTCCAGATACCACTTCCATGAATTTCATCAACCGTTACATGCTTGTACCAAGTCATGTTGCGGCATTTTTAACACCCATTATTTCAGCATCAAAAGGCAATGCCCCGCACGCACCAATCATTCCATTTGTGACACGCGATATGTCCATGTTTGGATTTAATCCCTACGAAACAGATGGTTCCATGAATGGCATCATTGTGGCGGAATCGGGATCAGGTAAATCGGTACTCATCAACTACATCGTCACTTGCTTATTAGGTTCAGGCAAGAAAATGACGCGCTCATTACTCGCTAAATTGCACAATATGGACGAGCGAGAGCTGAAACAACTCTCAGATCAGTTGCCCGATATGTTTGGCAAATCAGGTGATGGCGGTATGGCCGTTATTATAGATGTTGGATATTCCTACAAAAACCTATGCACCATGCTCGGTGGTACTTATTTAGAGTTTGGCTCTCAGATGGAATATTCTCTGAACCCTTTCCCTTCTATCGTTGACTGGAAAGGAAGTGATGGCCAGGCGGGGATGATACTGGATTTATTTAAGCTGATGGCTGACCCTGCTGGACGATTGACACGTATCCAAGAAACGCAAATGGCCTCGTTATTACAGGCGATGTGGGATGACCACGGCACGGATTCGTCTGTCACGATATTTGCAGAATATTGCTCACGCCATGACTTAGAAGAAGTCAGAATGGTTTCATTGATGATCGAACCTTATTGCGAAGGCGGGATGTACGGCGATATTTTCACCGCGAGAAAAGCACCACCTTCACTTGATAACCCGATGATCGTGTGTGAATTGGAGCAGTTAAAGTCGCTTCCTGAAGTACAGTTACTTGTCTTAATGCAAATTATCAACATTTGCTATCGTCATTTCTTCTTATCAGATGATGATCCAACGAATCGTCGTCGCAAAATGTTAGTGGTTGATGAGTGTTTTAGTTTCCTTTCAGGCAATGACAGCCATGAAGGTGTGAATCCTGTGGCAAACTTCCTATCTAGCGCATACCGCCGATTTAGAAAAGTGGAGGCATCGGCTTGGATTTGTACTCAGCTTCTTTCTGATTTGACCGACTCCGAAGTTGGACGCGGTATTGCAGCTAACTCGGTATACCGTTTCTACTTATATCAAAAATCAGACACGATAGAGAGTGTGAAGAACGAAAAACTTCTCTCGTTAAGCGATCAGCAATTTGAGTTAATGAAGTCTGTACGTACCAGAAAAGGGAAGTTCTCAGAAATCTTTTTCCAAGCGGGTGACGATATATGTGAGATTTTACGCTTCTATGCACCTAAAGAACTGTTGCTTGTGTATTCAACGGATCCAAAGGATAGAAGTGATATTGCTTACTATACAGGCCAAGGATATAGCATTGAAAAAGCAGTAGCCGCCGTCTTGGAGGATCGTGGTTATACCATAGATGATGGTCTAGAAGACAAAGAGAATATCTTTGAGCAATACGAGGATATGGATTCTGATAACTATGAATGTGATGAGGTTTCAAATGGTTAAGTCAATATTTATGGTCGTAGCAGCAGTGTTTCTTGTCAGTATAATTGCAGTTGGTTTGTCGCAATTGGTCAAGCCAGCTTATGCGCAAGCTCCAACGACTCCAGTACAGCAGGCTCAATCGGTATTACAAGGCTACAAAGATGCTTGTGATAAATGCGTGAACACCATTGAAAAGTGGTCGTCTACCATCAGTCAGAAATGTCAGCGAGATTACAACTCCATTGTCATTAACTCGGTTGAGATGATGGGATTGCAGTATATGGCGATAGCTGATGCCGTTGGTCACCCGCAAGCATACCTTCTTAGTAACCATGCAAAAGATACGCTTAATTGCGCCAATTTAACTGCGTGGAGCCAAGGTATCGTTGACTACGCCGATGCTATCGACAAGATGCAACGCGGTGGTACGACGCTGAACTAACTAAGAGGCCCGGGATTATGGTGACGAATTTTACGCAAAATAAAGTGTTTATAAGCCTGTCGATTGTCTTGATTGGACTGGTTTTAGTATTTGGTTATCATTTTTTGGGGCATTACCAGCACCGGCAAGTCATAAGTCATTGTATTAAAGATGTTTACAATATCTTTACGCCAAGCAAGGAGTTTGCCTACCATCCGTCGCAATCCGACAATTTAGAGAGTATTCAATCAAAGCTGGACCAGGGCCCTGGAATCAAAAAAATCACTATGATTAGTAAGCACTGTACCAAATCAACTTGTGACTTTAGTTTCCAGACCTTATTCGATAACGATGAAGTCTCAATGGTCTGGTCAGCACAGTGGAGTCTCTTAGATGGCCAACCGTTGCTGACCAACATTAATAATCTGGATGGTATGTTCTTGACGCTGAATGGTCAAAAAGAAGCGTTGAAAGCGTTAAGGTTATCAAATTAGAAATAGGTCTTATCTTACAGTAACTATTCAGGCTATTTAGAAAAAATATCATGTAAATGACAGCTAAACAATAAGGTTAAAGCAGCAGATGCAGATACTCAATTTTTATTGTGATTTATGCTTGAAGCAAGCACCAGCCCCATTTTTAATCCAAATGGTTTAAATGCCTTATTGATTATCTCTGGTGTATAGTTTCCCTTGTCATTCTCGAGTTCTGAAATGGTTTTACGAGATACCTTAACTAAGTCAGCAAACTCTGTTTGCTTAATATTAAGTACGTGTGTTCTTAATAGCTTAAGAGCTTGACCCTGACTAATTTCTCCATCCGTTAACAACTCATAAATTCTAAGAATATTTACTTTGAAGTTTTTACGGTCTGGTGCTTCAGACCTACTTGAAACTCGCCGAATTGTATCAAGCTTTATCTTATTGTCATTGCTATGTTGAGTTTGACTAACACACATGGATTTCTGCTCATCTTTTAAATTTAAGATCTTCAGCCTTTTAACGGTATCTTCAACAGCAACGTAATCTGTATTACGATTTCTCTTTTTTGAGTAATGATCATTCATGAGTTAATATCCCCCATTTTTCCAACCTTTTTTCAACAAAATTAAGGCCAATAGCTGGCATATCAAGAATCTGGTTCGGTAATCCTTTATCTTTGAGCCTTTGCCTTAAGCCAATCAATTGTTTTGATGTCTGACATAATGCAGAGAGAAGCTTTTCCTGTGGAACTAGATGATTTAAAGCTCTTGAAATACCAATAAAATCATACTCGCCACCGACTTCAAAATCACGCCATTTGGTTGTTCTTATAATGCCTTCTACATCTGCTTTCATTGGAGCAAAATCGTAAATTGGCGCAAGCCAAATACCATTTTCATCCCTTAAAAACGAAGTGTTTCGACCATGGTTATCGCTATTACCAAACACAATATTCAGAAGGTCTCTACGTACCCATTCAATGACAAATTCTTCAATATCAAACCTAAAGCCATTAGCTACCATATTGCTATTGTTAATTATAGATATGATTTTTTCTAAGCAGTCTTGATGATAAAGAGTAGTTCCTGGTTCCGCATCCATCATCGAGTAAACAGATTCCATAGCAAACCTTTTTATCTGGTTGCCTTCAAGAAACTTAATATCAAATCTTGGTAACCATAGGGATGGATAACGCGTACCTTCTTCTAATCTCATATTATCTATAGGGATTGTACTAAAACCCATTTCAGTTAGTTCATGATAGAAATAATACTCAGCTCTTAAGATATTACAGTCGGTTTTTGAACGCTGGCCTCTCGGAAACTTCACAAGGTAGTGTAGATCGCGGCATTCTGTATCATCTTGAAATGTATCTATCCAAATTTCCTCATTTTCATTGCATCGCAATAGTAATTTAGGCGCTTCCCCCCAGCACCTGTTGCACCGCCAGCTGCCGCACCTTTACTCTGAGCGTACGATAAAAAGTCACTATCTCTTTCAACTACATCTGAAATGGCAAACTTCATTTTTTCAGCAACCTGATTAACTGGAGGAAGAGAATCTTTAATTCGTAGGTTACCAATTGGTGACATTGTTCCATGCTTAAGTAAAACAAATGTCTGTTGGCTAAAGCTTAATCCTGCAAGATCTAAATACTTAATCCAGTAACGGCGGCTCGCACCAGCCGGAACGATATCATCTAAAAATTTTAACCAGCCAGGCGCAAGCCCACGATAATCAAAGAAAAAACTAACAGGGTAATTTATAGAGGCAGCGTGATTATTATCAGCCTCAAAAAAGGTTAGTGCATGGTCTCTTGTGTACTCAATAGTGGTGGTTGTGAAATCACCTTCTGAGCTATTTGGCAGAGTAATAGTGGCAATATCAATCCATTCATTATGCAAAAAAGCTTGAACAATAACCTCTTCCATCAGTGCACCTACATCAAAAAACATAATGTGAGATATAATACTCATAAAATAAAAAAACTTCAAATAGTGTGTGGTATATGTAGCATTGAGAGGCAGAAATCAATTTTATGTCACTTATATGGATCATATGCTAAGGAGAACTAGAAAGATTCTTTAGCTTCGTGGTAGTTCACAAAGGCACCCACCACATTAATAGAAGATCTAGATTCAGTTGTCACAGTATGTGCAAAAATCAAACGAAGATGAGCTTCATAAAAATAAACTTAGCACACTAGGGGCTGTTGATCTTTGTTTATAATTTGCGCAGGAAGCGCAATCTCATATAATTATTTCGCCAAAAGTAACATATGAGACTACTATGCCCCGATTAATGCTCACTGATGAGATGTGGTCGAAGCTTAAAGCTATTTTGCTTGAAGACCGTGTTTATAACAAACCAGAACATAGGAAAACTTTTGAAGGTATTTTATATCGCTAAAGAGTTGGCTGCCCTTGGCGAGATTGTTTTAACAATACCTTTGAGTTCTGCAAGAAACCCTGTGTGCCGACATCGCTTTTTTAGAACAGCTCTTGTTTCAATGTGTGCAATATCTTTAAATGGTAAGTCTTGTATAAAGTAGTGACTCATGAATAGTCCCCATTATTTTTTCAATGTATAAATTTACTCGTTTTTTATACACAATAATATAATGTGTATAGATGAGATAAAACTTTATACATTTTTCGATATGTATTGGATGCTAACGCTAACTTCATTTTGATATAAATTTGCCACATTTGGCAATATGCCCTATAGTTAAGGCATATTGCCGATACGAGGTGTTTTATGGCTGGTGTAATTAAGTTAAGTCAATTTGAATTACTGAAAAAATGGTTTAATTGGGATGTCAAAAATGACCTAGATTTTTCAAAAATCTCAAAACAAGGTGTGAATCCCGATTGTATTTCTTTCTTAATTGGTCATGGGTTTTCAAAGAAAGAGCTTGAGTGGATCATTCCACCAAGAACGTTGACTCATCGCATAAAAAAGAAGGAACAATTATCTAGAGATGAAAGTTCAAAAGTAATCCGTACTGCAAAAATTATGGCTGAGGCTACGATTGTCTTTGGTAATGAAGAAAAAGCCCTGCGCTGGTTTTCTAAACCAAAGAAACAACTCGATGGTTTATCACCAAAAGAAGCGATACATGATGAATTTGGTGCGCAGATAGTATCACAGTTGCTTAATCGTATTGATCATGGGTATTTCTAATATGGATTATTTATGGCGAATATCTAACTATGAAGATTTAAAAGGGTTAGGCGGCATGTTTGTTGACGGGAGATGGCATCATGTAGGCCAACCTATAGTCTACTTATCAAGCTCTCCATCTTTAGCTTTATTAGAGGTGATGGCAAATAATGAGTTTGATCATGATGAAATTCCCGATACCTATAAATTGCTGAAAGTAAAAGTAGGCGAACAACCATCAATTGAAAAAGCAGCATTACCGACCAATTGGTTAAGCAATAAAAATAAAACTCAAGACCTTGGCTCCCGTTGGTTAAAGGAGGAGCGTTCACTATTACTTGAGGTGCCAAGTGTTATCCTACCTTATTCAACAAATTATCTAATGAACCCCTTTCATCCACAGAGGGATCTCTTATCAATTGTCGAAATTATAAATTTTCCATTTGATAAGAGATTGATTCGATAATAGCTAAAGACCACAACCGAAGTATTTGATTATAATTTCTGCATCTCTTTCATGGCGAGTAAGTAAATTAAGGTGTTGTGGACAGTTTAGAACTGAACCTGCTTCAATCAGATCCTTTTCAATTTCAGCTAATTGATGAGCTACGACAATTAGCTTTCCACCACGCGCTAAAAATGATTGCGCTTTGCGTTTAACCAGATTTGGCATTAATGGGTATTCGTCGATGATGTACGTTATCCCTAAATGAAAATCTAACCTTTCCCAAAGCGCATTACAATCACCCTCATATCTCAACACATCTTTGTCGCTCGGAATAAGAACCATTTCACGATTCTTCATAGCCAATGCGGTTACCAAGGATGTTTTACCCATCGCAACTCTGCCTGAAATGATTAACAAGTTTGCATCACAACTCATGTCATCAGCAAGTGAAACGATGGCGTCTATCGGTATCAACTGAGGGCCATTGATAGCGTGTACCGAATAATGTCGCTCTCCGTTTGTTTCTATACAAACAACACTCTTTTTTCTATCTACTACATTCATAACAACCTCATTACTATAAGTTAAATCGAGCCTACCAATATTTTTGGCATGACAACTCTGCTGATTTATTGATCCTGTCCCACACCTTCATGGTCCGGTAAACATAGGGAGTTCTAACGTTGACCGTCATGGAGTTATAGCACCCGACGCCCTCCCACACGTTGTTTTTAACTAAAGGGTGGTTTAAGCATCGACGGAATATGTCAGCCGATATTGAGATATTGAGCTTTGGATCCAATGCAACATCTTGCCAAGTTGAGCCAGGGTATTTCTTCTCTATAAAACTAGCATGAATCGTATTAACCTGTGCGACACCAAGATCGTAACTGCCGTTGCTGTTTCTTACTGTTGAGCCCTTTTTACCGCCTTCTGAAATAATCAAAAGGTTTAAATAATCTTGTGGTACGAACTTCTCTTTGGCCACCTGAGCCACAATGTCACATCTTTCTTTATGTCCAAGTGCGACAGTCGTTAGCGGTGTATCTTCAATAGGGACATCGATAAACATAATTACTCGACCTTCAGTTCATGTGTTTTTATCACTGTTTCAAGCATTTCATCTAAAGCACCTGTCGGTTTTGAATCTTGGCTTTGGGACTCAAGTTGGGAGGGAGTATCAAGAGTGGCAACATCTATGGTTTGACCATCTATGTGATCAATAAGCTGAACAAAAAAGAAAGCAAAAACCACTAATGCGGCCACACTGCCGCCAACAAATTTAAACAGTTCGCCAAAACAATAACTCACATTCTTATCAAATTTCTTCAGCTTTTCTATCAGAGTATCTTTATGCCTGAAATTAGTAGAAGATTTCTCAAAAGGTAATTCATTCAGTACTTTATTTGTTGTTGTTAACTCTAGTTTCTTATTTTCTGGGCCATAACCCGTTATCATTACATCGAGGGTTTTACATTTTCGCCTGCTGTGAATAAATGAAGAAACCGATTCTGTTGATTGGTGGTGTAATAGCAGCGTGCAAACAATGGAGTCTCCAACTTCAAAATAATTAAAACTACTCATATCCATATCTCTCATATGACTGATTGGATGCAATTTATATTTAACTCGTCGTTTATTGATTTCATGTCTAGTACCAAAAGCTAAGTCACATTCTAATTTCTCAGCTAATTCCATATCAATAATACCGTGTCGGCATGAGTACAATAAGCAACTTAGTTCTTGAGCATCAATTGGAAATCTCATTTTTATAAACATTCTTGACTCCTATCCATCATCAATAAGTACAAAATTAGTCTCAATTGAGAAAAAAAATATAAATCTCGTCTAATCGGTGTCATTTGGTCCTGTTAGCGGAGGTTTGCTATAAAACGAACTGCCAAAATTAAAGTAAGAAATTAATTTTGGAGTCTGCCATGCGACTAAATTGGACAAAACTTGTAGCGCACACCTCTATCGTAGCGATGCTTTCACATACATTTCATTACGCGTGGTTCTTCGTTCTTTATTCTTATGTCGCGCCGCAGCAAGCGTTAGCTGCACTCACTCAAGCTCAATACCAAGATATTAATACCGATGCTCGAAGTGTGACCTCTGGCGTGATGACTGGATTTGCACTGCCATCAATGGACAGCCAAGGTCGAGTTACACTCTATGGTAAAGATGAAGATGGCAATATTGCAGATATTGAACTTGGTGAAGGAGAGTTGCTTGGTGACGGATATGGTCAGGCAAAAAGCAATAATCATTTTGAAGCTGGCGACAGTTATCAAGACGAATACGAGCTAGACCAAGATAAAAATAATCTGCGAATGCGGATAGACAGCAACACCGAAGGTGCTGAGACTGATTATGATGTTGCCGCATGGAATACATTGAAAGGGTCGATGGGTAATCGTCAATACATTGATACAGACGATACACTGATTGAAGATACTGAGCAGATTTTTAATGACCTAGCTAACTCATTAACCGATGAAAATAGTGAGTTTTTCTCAGCATGTACAACGCAAGAAAATACGTTTCAGGTTAAGCGCGAATACGTCGGTACGACTGAATATCAATGCCAAGAGCCAGATAGGACCAATTTGGACAGTTGTGAAATTAAACGCTATGTCGATTATCCAGTCCGAAAAGTCGGTGGTACAGGGAAGCTGAACTTTGAAGGAGATAGAACTTTCACATTAACACTTGGTGATGCAAGAGATAACCGGTATGGCGGATCACAATGCGCTCTTTATCAGTGGTATGTTGATTTCAAAATCAGAGATGATGTTGAGATAGAGTCAGCAACACTTGTCTCTGTGGCATTCGATGATGTATTTGATGTAAAGCTTAATGATACCTTCATTTATCAAGATTATGGCCCGTTCGCCATGCCAAGTTATTCGAATGAGTTTTACTGTGAACGCTCGACTTCCTTTGTCAAAACAGTTAACCAAGATATTACCAATACACTCAACATGGCGCGTGATGAGAACAATGGAATAGTTCGATTTTACATTCAGTTAGGTGTGGCGGATTTAGGGGAGGGCTATGCCTTTGCTCGCATCAAAACAAAGAACAACGTAATGCCAAAGGAGTATATCGAGCAGGTGCCTGCAGGCTGTGCGACACAACTAGGCTATGTTCAGCCTCAGTCCACATGTGACGAATATAAATATCCTGGTCATCCTGACTATATCAATCCGCAATGTGGCAACGATCAAACTTTCGGTGATGGCCAAGTTGGTCAAGTGTGCAGTTTTGACCATTGGGAGTGTACCGATGAAGATGTTCCAGAGCATACTTATTATGACTTAGTTTCCAGCTTTCCTGATATCAGTTCTGGCGTGACGCAAGATGAAAAACACTGCACAAAGATTAACGCCTCTGGTTATTTGTGTAATCCAGTGCCCGGGATGCAAGTATGTAGCTACCCTAACGCGCCAGATGATACCAATCCAGTCTGCACAGACTATACCAACCTTAATCAGACAGCACCCGATACCTGTGCGCAATATCGTGAAAATCCAGATTGTTCACTGGTAAGCACTGAACCTACCTTTGTTGATCCCGTAACAGGCAAAGTCTATATCAATGAATCGGTATATTCATGTAACGTTTACTCAAATGCCAACTATGCCTATACGATGGAGGAGAACCTATGTACTGGAGATATGCACTGCGTAGGTGGTGACTGTGCTTTCCATAACGAGGAGTTTAATGACGATTTTGGACAAGCGATGGCGATGTTCAAAATGATGGAAGACATCAAACAAAACATGACCTGTACCGACCTCAATGATGTCACCACTTGCCGAATTTTTGAAGGTGAAGCACGCTATTGCGGCGTTGAAAAAACCGGTATGGGCTTTAACTGTTGCACATTATCAGCAGGTCAAACGTCCGTGTTGGACTATTTAAAGATGACATATAGTGTCTACACACTTGAGCAATCGATGGAAACCCTCGGTGATACAGGTATGTCATGGGGAGGGTGGGCATCACAAGTACCAACGCCAATTTCAGATGGTGTGAGCTATGTTTCGACACAATTCAGTGATGGTGTTGATTATGTGGCCAGAAATGTATCCAAAGTTGCTGATTCGATTGTGGATGCATTTGGTGGCGGTGGAGGTGCTGCAGGTGGAGCAGGCAACGCTTCAATTGCAGGCGGAATTGGCACTGGCACACCCATGACACCAGGAGTAGTTGGTGGCACGGGAGGTGCTGCAGGTGGCGCGGGAACAGAAATCGCAGAAGAAAGCTTTATGGATGGTATTTCATCCATGATTAATGGCTTTAAACAGGAAATGATGCGAGGGGCTCAACAACTCCTCGGTGGGCCTGATGGGATCGGTGGACAGTTATTTACAAATGCAACAGATGAGGCCGGACGCCTAATAACTGATGAAGCAGGAAACCAAGTGATTCAACTGAATCCCGCAATTACGGCTGCGTTCCAAGTCATTGCCGCAATCTATGCTGCATACCAAATTGTACAGTTAGCGATAACCATGATTTCAGCCTGTGAAGATGAAGAAATGAGTATGGGCATGACCATTGATGAAGGTAAATGTACCTATTATTCCAAGTCTTGCCATATCGACACGCCGTTTGGTTGCTTGGTGGAAAGAAAATATTTTTGTTGTTATCCATCACCACTTGGAAGGATTGTGATGGAACAAGCAGCACAGCTTCTTGGACATCAACTCGACCCTGAAAACGGTCAGTGTTATGGTATGACAATAGAAGATGTAGCCGAACTGGATTGGTCACAGATTGATTTCAGTGAGTGGGAGGAGATGATTATGGCCAGTGGTCTTGCCGTTGAACATAGTGATTTAGATCTTGATACACTCTCACATCAACCTTGGATGTCAAATAATGATGAGGCACTTAACCCAGTCGAATTGCAAGAGGAAAGGTTTCAAGAAGCAGACATTCCAACGCACATTAATGATCGTCAAAATCATCTACAACGTGAGGATAACTTAGACTGCTCGGTTGTACCGCGACCTGCAATATGTGGTTCGCCATTGAGATTAATAGAAGATTAGGTGAAAAAAAGAGGCTTTTAAAAGCCTCTTTTTTTGGGGTTTATTTAGGTTTGTAATACCTATCTAATTCAGGCGAATCATACGGTACTTTTACTTCTTTGCCGTCAATGGGTTTGACAAAGAAATAGATCTCATCCATAAAGCGCACAGAAGAAACCTTTGGGTAATATAACTTGTACTCTCTCGATGCGTTAAAGGACGCAAATTGATACGGCATTATATAAGCTATATTTTTGGGGTAATTTAAATCAAGGTGTCTTTCTTTAGTATTTGTACCAGAGAGACTATAAGAAAAGTGAAAACGCACTGGAAGAATATTCTTAATTTGTAATAAAGAGTTAAGCTCAGTGTTTACAATTAATTGTTTCTTTACTGTCGCAGAGATTAACATATCATATACAAAATAAGTCTTTCCATTGTAATATGAAATATCAGGGACACGTTTATTCCTTAATGGATTACTTTTAGGTACAACAACCTCATACCCTTCAATTAATCCCCACTTCTTATTACCAACAAATTTCAGTTCATCAGAGACAAACTCATAACCCAATTCTTTATTCGCACGCTGCTTCATTTCATCCGTAACTGGATTTAATGCCACCATCGTATCAAATAGGTATTGAGAAATTTCATCATTTGGCTTATCTGCCCATACATCAGCATCTAGGTAAGCCACATGAAGACCTGTTTTCGTTCCACACTTATCATCAGCCGATAGCGCATTATTAAGCCCAAGTAGCCAACCATTGTTAAGGAACGCGACACCTGATGCGATATTCGCGGTATAACCAAGACCACCGATATCGTTAACAGTGGATTTAGGTGCAGAAGCATCTTGGAAACAATGTGCAGCAAACGCAGACTTAGCGACTTTCATTGCCATTGATTCATCACCAGTGATGGTGTTTTTGTCACTGGTGCTAGAGCAAGCCGTTAGTAACAGTGTTAGTGAAATTACAAAAATTGATTTTTTCATGATCGCATCCTCATTGAACTGACCACAATTTAAACACATACCATTAAGCATATTTTAAAAATGCAGGAGTTTTTGGGTTTTAAAAAAGAAAACGTTAAATACCAGCGAGAAGCCAGCATGTAGAGTTCGGTTAGTTAGAGCCAAAAGCACTAATTTGTGTCGCAGTGCGACGGATGGCGAGATATTTAGTCTCGATGACAGTTAGCTGCAGCCACAACAGTTTGTGAAGATTGACCTTCGGCAAGGCCGAGCGAGTCATTTCACGGATGAATACAGTAATTATGACAAATAAATGATACCCAAATGCATTCTAATAGGACTAAAACGTTCTGATTTTTTAAATTTATAATTTCATCTTATAACCAGGTTATTATAAAAATAGCCTGAAAAAAGAGGACATATTCATAATCGAGGTTTATATAGTTGAGAAAGGCCAAGATGGGGTAATTCCAAGTTCTCATTTCATTTTGACTCTATTGCAATATTGTCGAAGCGAGGAGATGAAAATAGAGCGATTGTTTTGTCAGAATACTTTTGCTTGGTTATCTGTGACGGATAGCGAGCAGCGATATATAGTGACCAATATAGACAAAGGAGCTAATGATGATTGATTTTCATACATTTAAAGAGAACGAAGCGGTATTTATTGGTGGAAGAAAAATAGGTCAATTTTTAGAAGAAATTGATGAATATTCTGTATTAATCAAACTAAATGATAACAGTAAGAAGCCGTTCTATAAGATACAACTCAAGCCTGAATCAGCATTTGTTAAGCAGTGACATTTTATGGTGTATTAGAAAAAAACACCATAAAATGTCACGCTATTAATGACCAATTTGCTCTAAGAAGTGCGTCTTCTGCTCTTGGCTGTTCTGCAGATATTTAGCTGTTGATTCCAGCGATGATTGGCCAAGCAACTCCATGATCAGCTTCACATTCGCTCCTTTATGCAGAAGCTCAGTACCAAAAGCGCGGCGAAAACTATGCGTGCCAAGATTACGGTTTGTCAGATTTGGACTGGCTTTACGCAATAACTCGGTAAGTTCGGGACTTTTGAGCAATTTATTCACATACTCTGTGCGGTAAGGCGCGCCACGACTACGCTTATGTGGTGAAGCAAACAGTAAGACACCATCACTATACTGATTGAGTCCCTGATATTTATCACAATACGTTACAATGTCACGCATGTAAGGTGTAATAATTATTTCCACCTTGGCTTTACGAGCCGCTCTTGCTTCCATTGCCTTCTCTGAGAGAACAGGTTCCCCTGACGCACTTCGACGTTTATTAGCCGTATTTAAGCGGGTCATCGATGAATTAAAAATTTTGTTCTGAATAACAGTAAATGACGACTTCGGACCAAACCTATCTTCAAAATCATTAAACGTTAAAGTACGAACATCAGAAAAGCGTAATCCAGTTACATACTGCATTTCTAGCATAACAGCTGCATAGGGGTCGAGTTTACGGACACAATCAAGAATGACCAATGTATCCTCAATACGATCGGGTGCTTTAGATTCTGTCTTTATCGGTTGTACCGGATTTTTTACTTTAATGTAGCTCATCTTGGTTTAACATTTTATTAACAATTAGGTATACCCCAACCCATTACTAACTAATGACCTCGTAAGTGATTGATTTTATTATTATAGCACAACTCATTGAAAATTGATTTGTATAATTATCAATTTTTAAAAAAATTATAATAGAAATGCAAGGGGATATATCACGATAATTATCATGTGACAATGTCACTTTATCGTTGTGTGAAAAGGGTACCGTTAAAGTTTGTCATCGTAACCTCTATTCAATTTGTATTTAATAAAAATCAAGTGACCCTGTCACATATCTTTTATATGACAGAGGGATGTAAAGATTGATTAGGCTGGCTGTCTTGTTGATGATAAGTTGAGGGTGGTTGATAACTCATCAAAAACATCTGCGATAGATAACTTCAAACTCGAAGAAAGTTCAGTGAAATAATAACAACTTGAGGCTAAAGAAAGTTTCAGTGTTACTTTATATTTAAATTTATCTTTAATAATGGATATATCTAACGCTGAAGCATTATTTATTATTTTATTTTTTGATATCTGTTCATATTGACGATATATAAACCTTTCAAGCGAAGGGCTAAACTCAATATCTGTAGAGTGAATATTAAACATGAATTACCTCTATTGTATTTGTTTTCTAATCACAACAATAGAAGATTGATATTATTTTGAAAAGAGTTTCTAAAGATTATAATCGGAATATACTTTTCCAATTATATTAAGTAGTAATATTAGAATCCAAAAATAATGCTATTTCATTAAGGAAATAAAGACTCATTTGTTATAGAGTAGTATGAAAATAATAGTTGAACATTTCCACAAGGGTTAACAAATGAATGTAGAAATAAAGAATTATCCATTAACATATGAGAACATTCTTCTATTAAATAAAATTAAAACGGAGATAAAGAACTATCCTCAATTAGATGCTGTTAATCTAACCGTTGATGGTGTTAATGATTTTTTACATATGTACACCAATATTATTGTTTCTGGTGTTTCAATCAATATTTCTTTAAATACAACAAACTTCAATGAAGGAGTCAGTATATTAGAAAAAGAATGTCGTGACGTTTACGATGTTATTTCTTGTTAATAAAACTACTCATTTGACCATTTATGCTAGTTAAGTGCTTATCAATACCTTCCATATAAGAAAGGGATTTCGTTTCCAAATCAACATCAAATGTTGATAATGCTTTTAGTGTATCAATAATATCAACTTCTTCTAATTGTACTAATGCACCATATAGTTTATGAGAAAGTTGTGATAGTTTAATGACATCACCTTCATCATAAAGATAAATAAAATCTTTTCCTATATCTCCATAACTATCTAAATAGATTTGAAATAATTCTTGTATTGCTTCATCAGAGAAATATTTTTTTAATTCAGTTAAATTTATCAATTTTCAATATCTCATATTGGTTAAATGTTGAGTGAACATCTTATGGAGCGGGCTCACTCATAGCAGGCTCCCTCTGCATTGATTAGTACTAATTGATGGCTAGCTACCATATTGAGTAAAAGTAATTAAGTCAGCTCCAGATATGTATTTAGCCAATATAAAATACCGACCCAAGCTATAATGGCTAATAAAAGCTCTACATAAATATGCTTACTCATAAAACTCCTCTTGTTGTTGTGTCATAGCAAATTGCATTTTATTTAACAAGGCATTGCGCTTCTTTTGAGCTAATGTCGGACCAAATAAACCTTGTAACTTTCGAAATATATTTTTCATATATACTCACATTATTTAATTCATATTCGGTTATTTCCTATCCTCCTTTTTCCTTCTTCTTTAAGAATAGACGGAATACTCAAAAACACAACGTAACTATAGTAACTAAGTCTCAAAACTGAATCTTTTCATATACAATTAGTTATCATTTGCCATATAATTGTCAAAAAGTGATTAATAAATAATGAGTGAGCATGGAAAAGGATAGCAAAGTATTAATAGCTATAAATGTAGCTGTTTGGGGATTGAGTAACTTTGGAGATATTCGGTTAGAACCAGTTTATTTCACCATTGAAATATTAGCTATATTGGTCTTAATGACATTTATCATCATTACTAATAGGATCAAGCTTGTTATAATCTCTATTGCCTCATTAACATTAAAACTTGCTTATGAATTACACTTATTGTTTAAGTTCAACTTAAATAATAACCCTTATAACCTTGCATTAATGTCTGTCTTTTTTTTAATATTAATATATTTAATTATTGATAAGATTAAAAATAGAGATTCTTTAATTTGATTTATATCTTTTTGTTTACTATCTTTGATATATGATTTGAAAATTGGAATAGATATGGCTGAATTTAATTATAATCAAGTGCTTAACAAGTATAATGTGACAAACATTACTGAAGCTGAACTTGACCTTTTGAAATACCTTGATAGAGAAAAGTTTTCAGATACTGCTATTGTTAAACTCATCATTGATAGGCGCATTGCCATTCATGGCTGTTCTGAGTCAATGCAAACTAAGAAGTCAATTTATTTAAATACATCTATTTAAAGTCAATTCAATTATGCTGCGATTGGTGAAATGAATATTCTGCTATGGCTATCGAGATATTTGTTGTCATTGATTTAGATATCAAATATTAAATATCTCAATAATATTGTGGAACAAAGCCATCGGTGGGTAAAAAGAAAACTCGGCAGACGTTAAGCTGAAAGTCAATGGTAGGTGCAAAAGCCTCACTTCATGGCAATCAAATATGGACAATGCTGAAACGAGATCAAATAGACGTTGAGTAGGAAACTGTATATGAGCGCTTTTATGTGGTCGTAGGCTAAGAGATACAGGTAGAGTATTAGGTATTGCTTATAATACTATACTTAACACTTTAAAAAACTCTCGCCGAGACAAGTAACAACCATCCCTTTTGATATTGCTAATATTGAGCTTATCTGTGAAGTTGATGAGCAGTGGTCTTTTGTCCAAAACAAAAGAAATCAGCGGTGGTTATGGTATGCTTGGGAGCCTCGTTATAAACGAATTATTGCGCATGCCTTTGGCAAGCGCAACCATGAAGCATTCGAAGACTTACAAAGGTTATTAACACCTTACTTAATCAAGTGTTATTGTACTGATAACTTCAACGTATACTCACCATACTTCCTGAATTCATATAATAAGTGCAACACTCATAGTAAAGGTGAGAAGGTCAACTGCTGATTG
This sequence comes from Vibrio sp. SS-MA-C1-2, assembly GCF_021513135.1. Lineage (NCBI taxonomy): Bacteria > Pseudomonadati > Pseudomonadota > Gammaproteobacteria > Vibrionales > Vibrionaceae > Vibrio > Vibrio sp. SS-MA-C1-2. Next base: position 57,867 of record NZ_CP090982.1, on the reverse strand, counting down.
TAGTATGCTTCTCATCGCCAAAATCAAAACAAGTACTACTATGAGTTATCAACAGTTGACCCAGAAACAAAGATACCAGATTTCTTTCCTCATTGCAGAGGGTTACTCCCAAAATAAAATTGCGATTAAGCTTGAAGTGAATCGTTCAACGATTTATCGAGAGATTAAAAGGAACAGTGTTAATCAAGTATATAACCCAGATGTTGCTATCTCATTAACTCGTCAGCGACGAGTTAATGCCTATAAATATCAGATTCCTAAAGAAACTATCTGGTTTGTTGATATGGCACTATCATGGGACTGGAGTCCTGAGCAGATTAGTCATGTAGCAAAGTCATTAGATCTAAAAGTCAGCCATGAATGGATTTATCGTTATGTTTTAAAAGATAAAATCCAGGGCGGAACTCTTTATCAACATTTAAGACAAGGACATAAAAAATACCGTAAAGGAAAACAATCAGTTAGAGGAAAGATACGCAACTGCGTATCTATTGATGAACGTCCCGATTATATTAATGACAAGAGCCGTCTCGGCGATTGGAAGGCTGATTTAGTATTAGGTAAACAAGGAACGGGAGCAATTGTAACTTTAGCGGAGAGAAAAAGCCGACTTTATCTCATTAAAAAAGTCCCTAATAAGGGAGCCGATACAGTGAAGGCCGCCATTATAGATACACTTAAACCTTACAAAATAATTGGAACACTTATTGAAAGAGAATACTACCATTAATCAACAGATTGGCGTCATGACCCATAAATGATCTATTTTCAGATCCTATACTTGAATGATAATGATGAAGAATATCCTTGAAAATTTAGCCATTATCAGTGATGTAAGTTTTCATTTGTTCTTCTATCGCATTGAGCTGTTGCTTCACTTTTGTCAGCCTTTTCATCTTTTTCCATCGACATTAACGTCCCTGATCGCGCAGCATTTTCTAGCTCTTTCAACTCAGGGGTAGGTATCGTCTCTTCTCCAGCTAAATTAACCAATGTGCCATAAACATTATGCGCAAGATGAAATAATGACCATCAAATTGTTGCTGGTTAATAAGCAGAGTCTATTTTATCCTGCGGCTTGTTGGTGATCTTCGAGGTAAGTACTGCAAAAAGATCGCAAATTAGCTCTTGATCGTCTTCAAACATTTCATCTAATTCAGTGCATCTAAATTAATCATTTCGTTATCCTTTTAAAAGTCATTGAGCATACTAGTTATTATTTTAGACCATTTCATTTTATGCTTTGTAAATACTTATCGGGACTCCCCATAAATTTTTGTCCACCATTTTCATCAATGATCAAGCATTGTGTTGGAAGTAGTGATAATATCAGGTGAGATTGAGGTGAAAATCACGGTTTTTTGTTTTAATTGCCCTGAAAATAATTTATTCACAATGTAGTGAGTGTGTTCCCCTTCAACACCACTGAAGGGTTCATCAATAATCACCACTTGCTGATGACAGCTGGCTAGTCCAAGAGCGAGACGTAGACGCTGTTGAGTCACTCCTCTAGATAGCTGATTAATACTCGATTGCGAGACTAAAGTATTTACGCCATCTGACCAAAAATCGTATTCTTGTAGATCAAAAAAGTGCAGCATCTCATTCCATGGACTCTGTGTTGAAATCACCCCATTATGGAAGATAAAATTAGCCGCTAAAGAGCCATCAAAGATATGAAGATCAAAAGGAATGAAATTAATCGCATTTCGATATCGATAATTATTAAACTGCTTAATATTATAGCCATCAATGTTAAAACTGAACCTTGATAGCGTTGCTCAATACCTGTAAGAATGGATAGATAACAGGGTACTTTTACCGCATCCAGCAGGCCCAGAGATAGACAGCTTATCTCCCGCATTGATCTTAAATGATAAATTCGTCAGACCAATCGTGGCCAACGGATAACGATGAGTCACGATACCATTAATCTCAATTTTACCGCCATTAAAAGCGTTCTTATCGGCGGGCTTTTTCTCAAGTTGAAGTCGATCATCATCTAGGGTCATTAAGTTATTAATTTGGCGACCTGACGCTTTTAAAGATTGATACTTAGAAATGGAGTTATAAATCCCCATAATCGGCCCTAACGCCTTCCAAACTAGAATAATAGTCGCCAACATTGCACCTGAATCAGAAGTACCGTTCATGACGGCAAGAACCGCCGTCACAATACTGGCCGTTCCTATCCCCTGAATCAATGCACCGCCCCCGTTTTGAATTTTATTATTAGCTTGAGAGGTTTGTTCTGCATATCGCGACTACTCTGTTGGTGAGATGCAGAAAATCTTGATTGAATGATCCGTTTAATAAAGGCAAGCCCTGAATCGAGTGGATCCCTCTTAAAATTTCATTCCATTGATATGACACCATCGCATTGGCCCGAGAGTTTTTAGCCGTAATTTGACCATAAACATAACGGGAATAGAGGCAAAAAAAGAGCATTAACAAGATCCCCACTAAGACGGTAATCGCCGCAGGACCTGAAATAAACGTAATAGCAATAATGAAAACAATCACAAAAGGCATATCAAAATAACTTAAAGTGGAATCTGCTGTTACTAACCGTCGGAAATTATCGATATCTTTCAAAGTCGAGCCAATTGAGCTGATACGCCAGCTGAAGACGTCATTGCATAAGGAAACCACAGTAACTTTGAGTAATCACATTTTGTGAAATAAAGACCGCCAAACCCTGACCCGAAGTCGAGAGAATGTTAATTCGCATTTTTTTAAAATAGATATTCAGAGATCGCTAATAAAAATGCAAATAACATTAGCCAAAGTAAAGCGTTGATTGCGACCCAGATGTCAGAGCAAAATTATAGACGCTCATGATAAAAAAAGGCTGTAATGCACCAAGGACACTAATCACAAAACTCAATAAAATTAAACTTTTTATTTCACCGGTATAACGATAAAATGCATACTTGATCCAATTAGATTTATCTTGTGATTCAGGAGGTTCGTTCTCTAAATAAACGAGAATATTCAGAAATAACGATAAGCTTACAGGGACTGTATTATCCATCTGATAGTAAATCGTATTATTATTGTGGTAATCAAAGAGGATGGCACAATCATCTTCGATACCCCGAGGAAATATTGCCTCTAAATTTCCAATGGTAATTAATGAGCCGGAAAAGGCACTTTGATGATCGAAGCGAAGTAGTGCGGTTGAGGTAAGACGTCTTTTCACATTGATAACCTAAACGAGTCAGGGCATGTTTGAAACTGGCTTGGTCAGTCATCAATTTTAGGAACATAGATATCACTTAGAATATCCCCGGTGTTCCTTCCCATTCTACGGCAATTAACGTATAAGCGAGCCCTCGAAGTAATGGCGCTTCTTGATAGCGATCCTGGTATGATTAGCTGCGTCAAAATCTGCCAGTCGTTGTTCTATATGATTAAAATTAACAAGAATGCTCATCAAGCCACCTTGTCTTTACCTCGAAATAAGCCATCTGGTTTAAGCTTGATAGGTTTTCAGGCGAGATAGGGGCTGTTCAATTTTATTACTCACGATAACGATGATAATTTTATCATTGGCTTGCGGTTGTAGGGTTGCCAATAAAGTATTCTGTAAACGCCTTGTCATAGACCTCATCAAAGTCATCTAAGAATAATAACCTGCTTTTGACTGAATAAGAGCTTGCACTAAAAATAGAGTGTATTTTGTCTGGCGTGAAAAGGGTAAACGATTTTGATTATTTAGTGGCGTATAAAAACCAGAGCTGAGACGGTCAATTTGTTGCTTGATTTGAAAGCTTTCACATAAGGAATAAGCCGCTTGGCTTAATTGAGGACGGAAGCACGTTAGATTGTCGATAATCGTACCTTCAACAAAAGCGCAACTACTATCGATTTGCAACAGGTGCGCTATTACGCCAAACCCCATAATCCATTTCACTAAGCGGGCTATTATCATCGGTGATCGTCAATATCAGGTGATGGTGATCTTGGGAATGCTAGCAAGACAAGCCATTAAATAAGATTTACCAATACCGCTTGGCCCCATTAACAGATAAGGTTGCCCTACGGTTAGCTCAATACGGTTGCTTCTGATGGAAATTGAATCGTCAATATGACTCACTTTTACTCACTTCATCGTAGCATCCGTATGCGGATCCCTTCTGCCAAAGCGACAATAGCTCATTAATGCGCTCAATATTGAGTTTATTGAATTTCCCCAGTTACTCAAGGTTTTCATCACTTGCTGATAAGGCGCAAAATAACGGTTAGTTAGCATAATAATGGCAGCCATCACCCCTTGGCTCGCATCAAGGTTAATCACAGAAATCGCCAGAAGAACCACAACAATAGCGACGGAGATCTGTTGGATAAGGTTGAGAATCAAAGGGTAAAGGAGGATTCAATTTTTTCGTAAGCAATGCTCTGTTTTTCTCGTTCGATCCAATCATTTGCGCCATAAAGCTTTCTAATCGATATTCCATAGTTCGGGCTTTGCTATCAAGAGGGCTTGAGACCACTTCGATAATCTTGGAGTTAGTCATTCCTTCAATATTTGATTTTAGTGCCATCGCGGCAATTTTTTGATTAGAAAGCTTCATAGCACACAGCATTAAAATCAATAGGGAGGCCGCAAGTAGGGTTAAACCGGCGCCGATAAGTTAATCACCATAATAATTAAGATAGTAATGATGGAGACCCCAAGGTTGATGATGGCTTTGACCATTTCTCCGGCAAAAAAGGTTTTTATTTCAGGAATGGTTGAGATCCGTTCTAAAGTACTCACCAATATCTCGCTTTTGGAAATTCCGTAATTTTGGCTAAACAGATAGAGTGAAATAATCGATTAGTCAAATTACTTTCAAAATGGGTCATGATCTTTGCTGGTAACACGATTCTCCTGATTTTTAACCAAAAAATCGGCATAAATCGCCACTAAGAAGAATAAAAGCGAATAAAACAAATAACGTATCCGTGGCTTCGTTTGGCAAAATCCGGTCAAAAATAATTAGGATCGAAAAAGGTAAAACCAGACCCAGCAGCGTTGAAATTAATGTTGAGAAAGTTAAGTACCATTTATCATAGGTACTAATTTTTTGAGAAAAATAGTCGCTTTTCATTTTTACTCCTTAAACTTTTGGTAATGTTAATAGGTGTTTGGGAACTAAAGGTTGTGGGTCTCGTTCATTACTTTCAATCATCAATTGCATAATTTTTTTAATGGTAGAGACCGTTAATCCTCCTCGTAATTGGCTCAATGAAATCAGTTCAATAACGTAGTCATATCGTGCACTTTCATAATCTCGTAAGCTATTAAAGAGCTTAGTGTCTGCAGCCAGTAAGTCGGTTACGGTGCGAGTACCTAACTCATACGCCCGTTGGATACCTAAATAGGAGGCATAGTTAGCTCGGATAATCGTTTCATAACTGGCTATGGTGCCGAAGAGAGATCATTAATCGTTAATAAGCGCATCGGTTGTATCGTGACGAACCGTTGAAAGTGCATTTGCTCATACAGTTTCTCATAGCGGGAGATGCTTTTTTTGCCTGTTTGTAGTCATAAAAATCACTGCCTCCAGATAAGAAGCGGTAAGCGCAACAGGTTTAAGCTAACAGAGGTGGTATCTCCAACCCCAGTAATGCTGGGCTCAACTGTCGCTGTTGAGCTGTAATTATTACTATCATCATGTTGATAGCGACCAGAAAGCAGAGACCGTGGGCATAAAGTTAGAGCCACTCTCTTTCAAGGCGCGTCGACTAACCTCTAATTGCTTTTTAGCCAACAAAACGTCATTATTAAATTGAATCGCATGATCCAGAACTTGCTGTTGTCGGGTTTCGGTTAACAGTGAAAACTCGGTATCGTTAATAATATCTTGGGTTGGTGTGATAGGGTGTTGCACCAGAGACGCCAGCTGGTTTAGAATAACTTTTTGTTCTTTTTTGAAGCGTTCTAAGGCGGTGGCTCGTCTCTTCTTTTTGTGCCATGACTTCAAAAATTTCACTTTCTGCGACATTACCTAATGCAACATTACGCCTCATTTGTAGTTTCTCGAGTGGTAAAAGAAGTGAATTCAGCTTGGGTTGCTTTTTGTTGTGCTCTATTTTTTAAGAATTCAAAATATTGCATAGAAATTTGTAGGATGGTATTTTGAACGTCAGTTGTTCATGGGTAATTTGCTCAATGTTGTAATTCAGTTTAGCGGTACCGTATTGGAAGATGTCACCCACATTAATAATGGATTGATTGAGCGTGACGCCATAGCCATGGGAGTTGTAACTAGGGGTATCATCTGAGGCCCCATGTTGCTCGTTACTCTCGCGGTCTTTATTCCAAGTCGTATTGGCATTGGCATCAAGAGTAGGCAGAAAATTTGCTCGACGAATATCGATATTATATTGATTTTCTTCCACCCCTAATCTGACTGGCCTGTAATGCTAAGTTATTCTCCAATCCTAGTTCGACCGCTTGCAACAGGGTTTCTGCCTGATGTTAATGAGATCGGCAAAAAAGTCCTATGGATGAGCGAGAGGTTAACGTTAACCCAGCTTTTGAACGGCAACATACTTGTTGATCACCTTAATAATTTCATCACTTTTATATGGCTTACTGATCACGTAATCCATGCCAGCTTCTAGACATTGTCGGTGCTCTGCCGCACTGGTTAATGCCGTTGCACCAATAATGGTACAACCTCGTCCTTGAGGGTTTTTATGCTCATATTGACGAATTAATTTAGTGGCCTCAATACCCCCCATCCCCGGCATAATACAGTCCATAAAAATAATATCTGGACGGTGCTCTTTAAAGAAGGATCAACCGCTAAAGACCCTTCATTAACGGTTTCAGCCTGAAAAGCATGCTTATTTAAAATGCGTTTTAACAGGATCTGCTGAACACGATCATCTTCAACGATTAAGAAAGCGCGTTGAGTGAAGCGTCTCCTCAATCGACTTCATCGCTAATAAGGTGGATAGCTCATGATTAAACTCTTGAAAGGAAGATAGGGTGGCATAAAAATTTTATCCACGTATTGCATGCTGCTTAAGTAATTCCGTAGAGGTGGAGGATGAGATAAACAATTTAGTATCTGGAGACTTTGTTCAACATCGAACGAAGGGTTTTACTTAAACTATTTATCTTCGAGCTTCAGCAGGTAGTGAATCCGTTAAATAAATAGCGTCATACTCTTTGAGAAGTTGCTTTTGATCTTGTAGGAGAACTCGTTAGAAGGAGTTAACTTGGGTATAATTGGCGGCCTCTGAGGTTAATAATGCTGGTGATAATATATCACTGGAGAGCGACGCCTTTTTAATGCCGAGCATAATAATAACTTTTGCCTTGTAATGCATGGGGCTTGGTTTGCTGAAAGTTTTCAACTTCTATGTCGAATTCAATCTCTAATTTTAATTGATTACCAGATTGATACCAGTTGGAATGATAGTGGTTGATATTGACTAATACTTCTTTAACCCATTCATCATTATGCTGATCTTGAACATTATGCAGGTGTCCAAAATAGCTGTTGGAGCTTAGCCAAAGAAATATCAAATGAGCTTAAGAAGTAGAGTTCGATAACGATTTGTGTTTTTTCTATCTCTTTTGCGGAACCTGTCTTAAACATCAACAAATAAATGTTGATATGGCTATGATTTTGAATCGCATTTGAGCCAGTTGTAAAAATAGGATCCAAAAAAGGCTGGTTGAGTGTCCTTTAACTTGATCAGGGAGGCGGGGACTAAACAGACATTCAACCTGCTTGCCATTATGTTGCACTTTTGAGCTCATATGAAGCATCAACTCTGAGGCCATCTGTAAGAAAAGAAAACTCACTGACTTGATTGTCCATCCCTTTGGCTATGAGCTTATTGTAGTTTTCAGCCAGATCAGACAGGGTTTTGGTGGCTGAGTTGATATCTCTTGCCATAGACGCAATATCATCATTCGCTTCTTGCGCTAAATACTGAACACCGCCATTGATCGTATTGGTGATACCTCGAATTTCATAACCAATTAAGGTATAGAGTTGGCGATTAAAATCACTATTTTGTTGGTAAGCTTCAATGTCATAGAATAACGTTTTTAACTGAGAGTAAATCGCCCGCTTTTCTGGACTTAATGTATTATTTTGTAGGATATCATTCAGCTTCTGGGTATTAATGTGACTTAATTCCGTCGATAACTGTTGCAGCTCATTTTCTTGCTGCTTATCCGTCGCTTTCTGTGCCGCAATGAGACGATAATTATAAAATAGTAAGCCAAAGGCTAGCGCCGTGAGGAGCCCTCCTAAGGCAATAAATAAAATAAGCTCACCGTGATTCTCGTCGTGAACTTGGTGTGTATGGTGAGATTCTAGATCTTTTACGGTTTGTAATAGCTCAATATAACCCGTGACAAGTTGGTTTTTTAATAATTGATAATCGTCAGATGTTTTAGGTGATTGGAGGACAAAGCGATTCATAGCCAGTTGTATTTTTGGGTATTCAATGGCACCGACTAAGCTGAATGAGCTTTTATCTTCAGATGCTAACGTTTTAAACGTGATTAATTGGTTTTCAAGTGACGTTAGTTGCGCTAATAGAGTTGAACATTGCCCTTCTATTTGGCATTGGTTGAGCTGTTGAATCGTCACTTCAATCTGCTCATTAAGTTGCTGCGCAGAGATAATCAGGTGATCTTGTTGGTGTAGTTTTTCACTCGATCGATGAATCTCAATGGATGCAATCCAAAGTAATAGCAGTGAAATTAAGGTTACAATCACCAAGCCAATTTGATTGATTCGGTTGTGTCTATGAGGGGGGCTTTTTTTAGTCATCTCTAACGCTCATCAAATGCATCTTCGATTGCAGACATAATCGGTTTTGCAACATAATCAATTACTCGGCGATCCTCCTGTTTTTATATCCGCAGTAAATTCCATATAGGGGGATAGGTTATATTTTGTTCCTGTGTGTTGCAGATAATTTCTATCTAAAGTGATCGTCGCTAGATAGAATTCATTCTCTTCTTCTTGATATGAAGAGCGACTGATGGAGGAGATAACTCCTTCGACATAGCCATACTTAGCAAAATTATAGGTATCCAGTTTGACCTTAACCGTTTGCCCCACTTCAACAAAGCCCAACTCTTTACGGGGGATTTTAGCTTCGCCGTGTAAATGATTGTTTAGGGGGGCGATATCCGCAATACTTTCTCCTGGCGGGATAACTGCAGAATGAAAGTTATAATTTACCTTATCAACGATGCCATCAACGGGGGAGTAGATGGTTAAACGATCTACTTGGTCTGACGCTTTTGGTCTTTGAATTTGCTTCACTTCTAATTCTTTTTCAATTTGGCTTATTTGTCCCTGATACCCAGCGTTACGGTTAGCGATAAGATCCGTTAAGTTGCGATTGTAATCGGCTGATTTGATAGGCTTTCATTTAAGATCGATTCATCGAGGTTTTCTATCTCCCGTAGCATGTTCGATTGTTGAACTTGCATGTTCAACACATCAACATATGACGCCATTTTTTCTTGATATAACGTCTCTTTTATTTTTACTTGTTTTTCGATAAGACTAAGTTGGTTACGGGCACTGTTCTTCCGTTGCTTCATGGAATTGATTAAGGATGATTTATGTTTGAGATCATGGGTAATGAGCATTTGGTTTGACTCATTTTTATCAAACTCTTGTTGCCAGCTCTGTAAGTTGCTTGCTAACAATGTGGGATAGGCGAGAAATTGTTTATAATCGGGCTTCGTCATCTGGATCAGACTTTGAAAACGAAGTTTTTCCATTGATAACTGAATGATTTCAAGATCAATAGTGTTCAGCTGAACTTGACTGTTAAGGGAGCGTAATCGGGCAATCGGCTCACCTTGGTAGACCAAGTCGCCTTTTTTGATTAGGAGCTCTTCAAGGATCCCTCCCTCAAGATGCTGAACTTTCTCAATATCCGATTCTAATAATAATTCCCCTCGTGTTGAGACCACAATATCCATCTTTGCTTGAGATGAAATCCCCAGCACAAGCAGTATAAACATAAATATAAATAATAGTGATTTATGCAGAGACGTTAAATTACTGGGTAACACTACATGCTTGGGTTGTTGTTTATTATTATCTTCATGAGAGATTAACGCATTTCTAAGGTGCCTCTCTATCTCATTACGCATCATTCAAATCCATATATTTATGAAAAATTGCTATTGATGATCACTTGTCCTCTCCAATGAACAGTTAATGTAAAGGAGTGAAAAGATAAAACATCACTTTATCCTTCAGTGTAGTTCAATTTTTATATTAAGAAATCAGTAGGTAAACAAAATGTAGCGACTAGGTTATCTAAATATAAAAATTGTTGTTCATTTGCGCTTTTCACTAACCAGTGCTTTACTTAAATTTAGAGAAATTTCAAATATGTATCCCTAAATCCACTGAGTAGAGCGAATGGCTGATAATAATCAACAAAATAATCCATTAAATGATGCGGTTGAGAACATTGAAACGGATGATACGAGCTCCAGTAGTGAGCAACAGAGTCAATCGAATCAACAGAACACCGTGACATCTACTGTAGCCAGTGGTGGGAATACGATTATCGCTGAACAAAAAACACGGACTCAGAGGGGGAGGGCAACCGTCGTCGGCCTCCGATGAGGAAGGTGGTAGTGATAATACAACTAGCAGTAATGAAGAGAGTGAAAACAGTGATGATAGGCAGCTCTGAAATAGTCAATCAAATCGTTGTAGATAGTGAACTTGATGATTCATTCACCTCAGAATCGAGCGGTGGAAGCGGTGAAACGCAAGATGTTGGAGGTGATTCAGGAAGCGAAGTCAGCTCAGGATCCGATGGTGGAGAATCTCTGACTAATGAAGAACAGCAGGTAACGGAGCCTTCTTCTAGCTCTCAAGCGACGTCTAATGATGAAAGTAGTGAGGACGTCGAGTCAGATTCAACGGTTACCACTGAAATGTTTCAAGTGAGTGTTGATGCCGATGATGCAGAAAGTGAAGAATTATCAGATGTTGATTCTGGTACTCAGACTGAAACATTTCAATTTTCCGTCGATAATATCAATGATGATGCCGATGTTTCTCAAAATATTAATCATCAATTTGATGAAGATGGTTCAATTACATTAACGCAGGAACAACTTCTTGAATTTGCCAGTGATGTTGATGGTGATGATTTAGTTGCTACCAATCTTCAAGCATCGAATGATACAACGGTGGTTGATAATGGTGACGGTACATTTACGATTAATTCACATCAAGATTTTAATGGGGTGACAACATTAAGCTTTGATATTAGTGATGGCACGTCTACGGTCACCAGTGCTCTTGATTTAACGGTTAATCCCGTCAATGACTTGCCTGTTTTCACCCCAAGTCCCTTCTTCTATTAATGAAGACAATTCCTTAACGTTTAGCGATAGCCAACTACTTTCTCAACTTTCAGATGTTGATGGGGACAGCTTAACCATTGATAGTGTTAGTTACAGTGGCACTGAGGGTGTCTTTACAGATCATGGGAATGGCAGTTATACCTTTGCGCCAAATGAGAATTTTAATGGTGATCTTAGTTTTGATATGGTGGTCAGGAGACGGTACAGGGACGATAACGAGTCAAGTTGATCTGACCGTGGTTGCTGTCAATGACCCTCCCGTTGCTGAATCTTTGACGTATACCATCAATGAAGATGAAGTATTAACCTTTAATGAATCGCAAATTGTTGCTAATGCCTCTGATATTGAAGGGGATGTGTCCCTCGTTGATATTACTTATACTGGCAATGATGGGATATTTTCTCATTAATGGGGATGGAACGTGTAGTTTTGCTCCGAATCAAGATTTTAATGGTCAGGTTTCGTTATCTGTTACCGTTGAAGATGACGAAGGCGCAACTGCTGACACTTCACTGATTATTGATATCTTGCCAATTAATGATCCCCCTGTGTCTGGTAGTTTGGCTTATTCGGTGGATGAAGATGGCGTTATAACCCTGACGCAAGCACAGTTACTTGCCCAAGCATCAGATGTGGAAGGGGAGAGTTTAACTGCCGATAATTTAACCATTGATACTCACGGTACCCGTGGTTGATAACGGTGACGGTACGTTTACTATCACCCCAGATGCCGATTTCTATGGTGATATTGCTATCAGCTTTGATCTCAGCGATGGCACCAATACTGTGGTCAGTGGCGCGGATTTAACGGTTAATCCGGTGAATGATCTTCCCACTCACGCCGCTTCGCCTTTTAGTGTTGAAGAAGATAACTCCCTCACCTTTACCGATGCGCAATTAATCAGTCAGCTATCGGATATTGATGGAGATAGTCTCACCATTGATAGCGTCAGTTACAGTGGTACCGATGGCGTGTTTACCGACAATGGGGAAAGTTATACTTTTTCACCAAATGAAAACTTTAATGGCAATGTGAATTTCGATTTCACGGTGAATGATGGGACAGGCATCCTTGATTCATCGGTGAATTTGACCGTCAATGCCGTGAATGATCCTCCCGTTGCTGGCTCAACCAGTTACAGTGTGAATGAAGATAGCGTGCTGACATTTACTACCGAGCAACTGTTGGGGAACAGCAGTGATGTTGAAGGGGATGTTTCTTTAGACTCTGTTGGTTACAGTGGCAGTGATGGAATCTTAACTGATAACGGGGATAACACCTTTAGCTTCGCTCCGAATGAAAACTTCCATGGCGATCTCTCGTTGGATGTGATTATCAGTGATGAAGATGGCAGCACTGAGACCACCTCCGCAGATATCAGTGTGGTGGCGGTGAATGATGCCCCTGTGTCTGGCAGTTTGGCTTATTCGGTGGATGAAGATGGATCGATTACACTCTCACAAGCGCAGTTGCTTGCTCAAGCCTCAGATGTAGAAGGGGAGAGTTTAACCGCCGATAATCTAACCATTGATGCTCACGGTACCGTGGTTGATAACGGTGACGGCACGTTTACCATCACTCCGGATGCTGATTTCTATGGTGATATTGCCATCAGTTTTGATCTCAGCGATGGTACCAATACTGTAGTCAGTGGCGCGGATTTAACGGTTAACCCGGTGAATGATCTTCCCACTCACGCCGCTTCGCCTTTTAGTGTTGAAGAAGATAACTCCCTCACCTTTACCGATGCGCAATTAATCAGTCAGTTATCGGATATTGATGGGGACAGCCTCACCATTGATAGCGTCAATTACAGTGGCACCGATGGCGTGTTTACCGATAATGGGGAAAGTTATACTTTTTCACCAAATGAAAATTTTAATGGCAATGTGAATTTCGATTTCACGGTGAATGATGGGACAGGCATCCTTGATTCATCGGTGAATTTGACCGTCAATGCCGTGAATGATCCTCCCGTTGCTGGCTCAACCAGTTACAGTGTGAATGAAGATAGCGTGCTGACATTTACTACCGAGCAACTGTTGGGGAACAGCAGTGATGTTGAAGGGGATGTTTCTTTAGACTCTGTTGGTTACAGTGGCAGTGATGGAATCTTAACTGATAACGGGGATAACACCTTTAGCTTCGCTCCGAATGAAAACTTCCATGGCGATCTCTCGTTGGATGTGACTATCAGTGATGAAGATGGCAGCACTGAGACCACCTCCGCAGATATCAGTGTGGTGGCGGTGAATGATGCCCCTGTGTCTGGCAGTTTGGCTTATTCGGTGGATGAAGATGGATCGATTACACTCTCACAAGCGCAGTTGCTTGCTCAAGCCTCAGATGTAGAAGGGGAGAGTTTAACCGCCGATAATTTAACCATTGATGCTCACGGTACCGTGGTTGATAACGGTGACGGCACGTTTACCATCACTCCGGATGCTGATTTCTATGGTGATATTGCCATCAGTTTTGATCTCAGCGATGGTACCAATACTGTAGTCAGTGGCGCGGATTTAACGGTTAACCCGGTGAATGATCTTCCCACTCACGCCGCTTCGCCTTTTAGTGTTGAAGAAGATAACTCCCTCACCTTTACCGATGCGCAATTAATCAGTCAGTTATCGGATATTGATGGTGACAGCCTCATCATTGATGGTGTCAGTTACAGTGGCACCGATGGCGTGTTTACTGATAATGGGGGAAGTTATACTTTTTCACCAAATGAAAACTTTAATGGCAATGTGAATTTCGATTTCACGGTGAATGATGGGACAGGCATCCTTGATTCATCGGTGAATTTGACCGTGGTTGCTGTCAATGATCCTCCCGTTGCTGGCTCAACCAGTTACAGTGTGAATGAAGATAGCGTGCTGACATTTACTACCGAGCAACTGTTGGGGAACAGCAGTGATGTTGAAGGGGATGTTTCTTTAGACTCCGTCGGTTACAGTGGCAGTGATGGAATCTTAACTGATAACGGGGATAACACCTTTAGCTTCGCTCCGAATGAAAACTTCCATGGCGATCTCTCGTTGGATGTGATTATCAGTGATGAAGATGGCAGCACTGAGACCACCTCCGCAGATATCAGTGTGGTGGCGGTGAATGATGCCCCTGTGTCTGGCAGTTTGGCTTATTCGGTGGATGAAGATGGATCGATTACACTCTCACAAGCGCAGTTGCTTGCTCAAGCCTCAGATGTAGAAGGGGAGAGTTTAACCGCCGATAATCTAACCATTGATGCTCACGGTACCGTGGTTGATAACGGTGACGGCACGTTTACCATCACTCCGGATGCTGATTTCTATGGTGATATTGCCATCAGTTTTGATCTCAGCGATGGTACCAATACTGTAGTCAGTGGCGCGGATTTAACGGTTAACCCGGTGAATGATCTTCCCACTCACGCCGCTTCGCCTTTTAGTGTTGAAGAAGATAACTCCCTCACCTTTACCGATGCGCAATTAATCAGTCAGTTATCGGATATTGATGGGGACAGCCTCACCATTGATAGCGTCAATTACAGTGGCACCGATGGCGTGTTTACCGATAATGGGGAAAGTTATACTTTTTCACCAAATGAAAATTTTAATGGCAATGTGAATTTCGATTTCACGGTGAATGATGGGACAGGCACCCTTGATTCATCGGTGAATTTGACCGTCAATGCCGTGAATGATCCTCCCGTTGCTGGCTCAACCAGTTACAGTGTGAATGAAGATAGCGTGCTGACATTTACTACCGAGCAACTGTTGGGGAACAGCAGTGATGTTGAAGGGGATGTTTCTTTAGACTCTGTTGGTTACAGTGGCAGTGATGGAATCTTAACTGATAACGGGGATAACACCTTTAGCTTCGCTCCGAATGAAAACTTCCATGGCGATCTCTCGTTGGATGTGACTATCAGTGATGAAGATGGCAGCACTGAGACCACCTCCGCAGATATCAGTGTGGTGGCGGTGAATGATGCCCCTGTGTCTGGCAGTTTGGCTTATTCGGTGGATGAAGATGGATCGATTACACTCTCACAAGCGCAGTTGCTTGCTCAAGCCTCAGATGTAGAAGGGGAGAGTTTAACCGCCGATAATCTAACCATTGATGCTCACGGTACCGTGGTTGATAACGGTGACGGCACGTTTACCATCACTCCGGATGCTGATTTCTATGGTGATATTGCCATCAGTTTTGATCTCAGCGATGGTACCAATACTGTAGTCAGTGGCGCGGATTTAACGGTTAACCCGGTGAATGATCTTCCCACTCACGCCGCTTCGCCTTTTAGTGTTGAAGAAGATAACTCCCTCACCTTTACCGATGCGCAATTAATCAGTCAGTTATCGGATATTGATGGGGACAGCCTCACCATTGATAGCGTCAATTACAGTGGCACCGATGGCGTGTTTACCGATAATGGGGAAAGTTATACTTTTTCACCAAATGAAAATTTTAATGGCAATGTGAATTTCGATTTCACGGTGAATGATGGGACAGGCATCCTTGATTCATCGGTGAATTTGACCGTCAATGCCGTGAATGATCCCCCCGTTGCTGGCTCAACCAGCTACAGTGTGAATGAAGATAGTGTGCTGACATTTACTACCGAGCAACTGTTGGGGAACAGCAGTGATGTTGAAGGGGATGTCTCTTTAGACTCCGTCGGTTACAGTGGCAGTGATGGAATCTTAACTGATAACGGGGATAACACCTTTAGCTTCGCTCCGAATGAAAACTTCCATGGCGATCTCTCGTTGGATGTGACTATCAGTGATGAAGATGGCAGCACTGAGACCACCTCCGCAGATATCAGTGTGGTGGCGGTGAATGATGCCCCTGTGTCTGGCAGTTTGGCTTATTCGGTGGATGAAGATGGATCGATTACACTTTCACAAGCGCAGTTGCTTGCTCAAGCCTCAGATGTAGAAGGGGAGAGTTTAACCGCCGATAATTTAACCATTGATGCTCACGGTACCGTGGTTGATAACGGTGACGGCACGTTTACCATCACTCCGGATGCTGATTTTTATGGTGATATTGCCATCAGTTTTGATCTCAGCGATGGTACCAATACTGTAGTCAGTGGCGCGGATTTAACGGTTAACCCGGTGAATGATCTTCCCACTCATGCCGCTTCGCCTTTTAGTGTTGAAGAAGATAACTCCCTTACTTTTACCGATACTCAATTAATCAGTCAGTTATCGGATATTGATGGGGACAGCCTCACCATTGATAGCGTCAATTACAGTGGCACCGATGGCGTGTTTACCGATAATGGGGAAAGTTATACTTTTTCACCAAATGAAAATTTTAATGGCAATGTGAATTTCGATTTTACGGTGAATGATGGAACAGGTACCCTTGATTCATCGGTAAGTTTGACCGTCAATGCAGTGAATAATCCTCCCGTTGCTGGCTCAACCAGTTACAGTGTGAATGAAGATAGCGTGCTGACATTTACTACCGAGCAACTGTTGGGGAACAGCAGTGATGTTGAAGGGGATGTTTCTTTAGATTCTGTTGGTTACAGTGGCAGTGATGGGATTTTAACCGATAACGGGGATAACACTTTTAGCTTTTCCCCGAATGAAAACTTCCATGGCGATCTCTCGTTGGATGTGACTATCAGTGATGAAGATGGCACTACAGAAACCACCACCGCAGATATTAGTGTGGTGGCGGTGAATGATGCCCCTGTGTCTGGCAGTTTGGCTTATTCGGTGGATGAAGATGGATCGATTACACTCTCACAAGCGCAGTTGCTTGCTCAAGCCTCAGATGTAGAAGGGGAGAGTTTAACCGCCGATAATCTAACCATTGATGCTCACGGTACCGTGGTTGATAACGGTGACGGCACGTTTACCATCACTCCGGATGCTGATTTCTATGGTGATATTGCCATCAGTTTTGATCTCAGCGATGGTACCAATACTGTAGTCAGTGGCGCGGATTTAACGGTTAACCCGGTGAATGATCTTCCCACTCACGCCGCTTCGCCTTTTAGTGTTGAAGAAGATAACTCCCTCACCTTTACCGATGCGCAATTAATCAGTCAGTTATCGGATATTGATGGTGACAGCCTCATCATTGATGGTGTCAGTTACAGTGGCACCGATGGCGTGTTTACTGATAATGGGGGAAGTTATACTTTTTCACCAAATGAAAACTTTAATGGCAATGTGAATTTCGATTTCACGGTGAATGATGGGACAGGCATCCTTGATTCATCGGTGAATTTGACCGTGGTTGCTGTCAATGATCCTCCCGTTGCTGGCTCAACCAGTTACAGTGTGAATGAAGATAGCGTGCTGACATTTACTACCGAGCAACTGTTGGGGAACAGCAGTGATGTTGAAGGGGATGTTTCTTTAGACTCCGTCGGTTACAGTGGCAGTGATGGAATCTTAACTGATAACGGGGATAACACTTTTAGCTTTTCCCCGAATGAAAACTTCCATGGCGATCTCTCGTTGGATGTGACTATCAGTGATGAAGATGGCACTACAGAAACCACCACCGCAGATATTAGTGTGGTGGCGGTGAATGATGCACCTGTGTCTGGCAGTTTGGCTTATTCGGTGGATGAAGATGGATCGATTACACTCTCACAAGCGCAGTTGCTTGCTCAAGCCTCAGATGTAGAAGGGGAGAGTTTAACCGCCGATAATCTAACCATTGATGCTCACGGTACCGTGGTTGATAACGGTGACGGCACGTTTACCATCACTCCGGATGCTGATTTCTATGGTGATATTGCCATCAGTTTTGATCTTAGTGATGGTACCAATACTGTAGTCAGTAGTGCGGATTTAACGGTTAATCCGGTGAATGACTTACCTGAGTTTAGTCATAGTGTTTCGACCTTTTCTCTTATCCCACCACCTGATCTTATTTTAGAAACCGATGAAGATAATGCGTTAACTTTTAATGATAGTGACCTTTTAGCTAACGTGGTAGACAGTGATGGTGATAACTTAACCATTGAAAATCTCAATTATAGCGGTAGTGATGGCACCCTCTCTACCAATGTAGATGGCAGCTATACGTTTACTCCCGCTGAAAACTTTTCTGGAACATCTCGGTTTACTTTTGATATCAATGATGGCTCAGGAATAACCAGCGCGACAGCGGATATTGATGTTGTTGCTGTAAATGATGCACCAGTCATCAGTAATACAATAACTACAAATGTAGATGAAGATAATAGCATTACTCTTACCCAAGCCGACCTTCTTGCATATGCTTCAGATATTGAGGGTGATAGCCTAACTGCAAATAATTTAATAGTTGATAGCAATGGTACGGTTATCACAAATCAAGATGGCTCATTTACGATAACACCAAATGAAGATTTTAATGGTGATTTAGTACTTAGTTTTGATATTTCGGATGGTACCGCATCAGTAACTACGGGTATTAATTTAATCGTTAATCCTATAAATGATACTCCAACGACAGAATTTACAGATTTAACTGGAAATGAAGATAATGTTGTCATTATCACACAAGAGAGTTTATTGAGTAATACAGTCGATATAGATGGCGATACTCTTACAGCATCAAACTTAAGTATTGATGAGAGTTTTGGTGAGGTTTTTGACAATGGTGATGGTACTTTCTCTTTTACGCCATCGGTTAATTATAATGGAAATGTTCCTTTTTCATTTTCAGTAAGTGATGGGACTGTTACTACATCTGCCCATGGAAATATAAGTATTACGTCCGTCAATGATCTACCTACATTTTCCGAAACATCTTTTGTGACTACTGAAGATAATAGCATCGTTATTACTAACGACTTACTACTGGAAAATGCGGCTGATATTGACAGTGATACACTCTCAATAGTTTCAGTTAGCATGAATGATAGTAATGGTACTGTTGTTCAAAATGAAAATGGTAATTGGATATTTACACCTTCAGAACATTTTAGTGGTGTTGCTGAACTTAATATTGAAATTAACGATGGCACTGAAAGTGTTACATTTTTATCTACAGTAAGCATTGATGCAGTTGCTGATGAACCATCATTACATGTATCACTTAATCAAGTTTCTTTAGCAGAATTTAATGATGATAATATCATTGGTGGGGTTTTATCTGGATGGAGCACAGATAATGCAAGTGGTGATATTGAAGTTAACTACGACTATATTTATGGTCTTGATACTAATCGTGGGTTAGTTCTTGAGTTAGAAAATAATTTTGGTGATGAATCAAATGTTTATCAAAATTTAAATGTTTCGGCTGGTGAAACAGTAACATTGGCATTTGATCTTTCAGGACGTCTTGATGGAGATAATGTATATATTGGCGAAGATGCACAAGTTGATGTTTATTTTGAAGGTATTTTAATTGATTCTATTTTTCCCAGTTTAGGATGGGAAACTCATGAATATACTCTGACTGCAAGTACCGATAATCCTCGACTTGAACTTGATGCTCCATCTCATGATAGCACTGGTGCTATATTAGACACCATTTTGGTTTTAAAACCAGAAACGATGGTTGAAGATACCACTATTGAGCTAAATATTAGTTCAATTTTAGTTGATAATGATGGGTCTGAATCCCTTCAGTCATTAACATTAACGGGTTTACCTAATAATGCTGTATTAAGTGATGGCGTTAATGAGTTTATTTCAACAGGTGAAGCAGGCTCGATTGATATTGCAGAGTGGGATTTGAGTCAATTAACGATTCAACCAACGGCATCGTTTTCTGGTGAGATACTATTAGAAATAACAGCGGTGAGTGTTGAGGCAAGTACTGGCGAGACATCATCAACAACAGAAGTTTTCCCTATAGATGTACTCAGCGTGAATGATGCCGTTATTATTGATGAAAATAGTCCTTTAATATTCAATGCAATAGAAGACACCCAGTTTACAATAACAGAAGCCTCGTTATTAAGTAACGCCAGTGATATCGACAGTGAACAATTAATTGTTACTAATCTCAGTATACCAAACGCCACTTATACTACTGTTATCGATCCTGATACAGGCAGTAAATCATTTCTCATTACTTTAGATGAGAACTTTAATGGTGACATTGATCTAAGTTTTAATGTTTCAGACCAAGATGGCAGCGTTGTCTCTTCAAATGCGCTTGTGAATGTTGTTGCTGTAAATGATACTCCAACGACAGAATTTACAGATTTAACTGGAAATGAAGATAATGTTGTCATTATCACACAAGAGAGTTTATTGAGTAATACAGTCGATATAGATGGCGATACTCTTACAGCATCAAACTTAAGTATTGATGAGAGTTTTGGTGAGGTTTTTGACAATGGTGATGGTACTTTCTCTTTTACGCCATCGGTTAATTATAATGGAAATGTTCCTTTTTCATTTTCAGTAAGTGATGGGACTGTTACTACATCTGCCCATGGAAATATAAGTATTACGTCCGTCAATGATCTACCTACATTTTCCGAAACATCTTTTGTGACTACTGAAGATAATAGCATCGTTATTACTAACGACTTACTACTGGAAAATGCGGCTGATATTGACAGTGATACACTCTCAATAGTTTCAGTTAGCATGAATGATAGTAATGGTACTGTTGTTCAAAATGAAAATGGTAATTGGATATTTACACCTTCAGAACATTTTAGTGGTGATGCAGAGCTTTCTATCTCAATTAATGATGGTATAGATACGGTGTCTTTTACATCAACAGTCTCAGTTGATGCTATCGCCGATGCTCCTGCGTTGAATATATCTCTTAAGCAAACAGTGGCAGAGCTTACCGAAGCTGACCTGCGAGGCGAAGGAGGTTTAGCGCAATGGTCAACCGATAACAGTAATAACTATAACGGCTACATTGAGATTCACCCAGATACTAGCTATGGTGTTAGTGATAATAGAGGGCAGGTTATTGAGCTAGAGGCATACCCCGGTGATGAATCAAATCTCTATCAAAACCTAGGTATATCAGCAAGTCAAACGATTACAATTAGTTTTGACCTTTCTGCACGAGCTGGTTACGGAGGAGCAAGCTCTCAAGTTGATCTCTATTTTGAAGGGGTATTGATTGACTCTATTTTACCAGACGTTGGATGGGAATCGCATGCCTATACATTGACCGCGACAACCGAAAACCCTAGACTGGAATTTGATTCACCATCTCAAGATGGTCTAGGAGCGATATTAGATACTATTACCGTAGTAAAAGTGGGGGTTATTGAAGATCAACTTATTGATTTAAACATTGAAGCCATTCTTGTTGACGATGATGGCTCTGAGTCACTGCAATCATTAATATTAACGGGTTTACCTGAAGGTGTAGTACTAAGTGATGGCACTAACGATTTTATATCAACAGGTAACGAGAGTTTAGTTGATATTGCAGAGTGGGATTTGAGTCAATTAACGATTCAACCAACGGCATCGTTTTCTGGTGAGATACTATTAGAAATAACAGCGGTGAGTGTTGAGGCAAGTACTGGCGAGACATCATCAACAACAGAAGTTTTCCCTATAGATGTACTCAGCGTGAATGATGCCGTTATTATTGATCAAAATAGTCCTTTAATATTCAATGCAATAGAAGACACCCAGTTTACAATAACAGAAGCCTCGTTATTAAGTAACGCCAGTGATATCGACAGTGAACAATTAATTGTTACTAATCTCAGTATACCAAACGCCACTTATACTACTGTTATCGATCCTGATACAGGCAGTAAATCATTTCTCATTACTTTAGATGAGAACTTTAATGGTGACATTGATCTAAGTTTTAATGTTTCAGACCAAGACGGTAGCGTTGTCTCTTCAAATGCGACTGTGAATGTTGCTGCGGTGAATGATGCCCCTGTTGTAACAGATGGCATTACAGTTGCTTCTTTTGAGGAATCGAGTCCTTGGGTTTCCCTTGGTAATGCAGATGTTATCGATGGTGAAGGGCTTTTAGTTGATGATCTTCCCTATCAAAGTGGAGGCATGCTATATGACCAATCATTTAACAGTGACGAAGGGTTTCGTACTTCTTTTGATATCCATATTGATCCTCAGGGAGGAGCCAGCCCTTATGGTGTAGGCGATGGTACAGCAGTCAGCTTCCATAACGGTACAGAGCTTAATGCGGACAATGCTGTCATTGGTGGGACAGGGGGAGGATTAGGAGCCGGTGGATTATCTACCGATTTTCTAACGGTTGGCTTTGATACTTATAACCACCAGGTTGTAGAGATTACAGATGCTAATGGAGAATTAATTCTCGAAGTCGATGTTTCTTCTTATGGTGGTATATCTCATGAAACAGATGCGCGTTCAGTAGAAATAGAAATAACACCAGATGGTTTATTGAACGTAAATATGAGTTTTGATGATGGTCAGAGTTTTCAGCCTATTGTTGTTAGTCTCAATCTAAATGATGCTGGAGTAAATATTCCAGACGATATCAAAGTAATGTATACAGCCAGTACCGGTGGTGCATATGCAGAGCAAACTATTTCTAATGTTGAATTAAGTTCCATTACCGGTACAGATCAAGGCACTATAGTTGAAGATACTTCATACTTGATTACCGAAGAGCTTTTATTAATTAATGCATCCGATATTGATAGTGTAGACTTATCTGTTGTGGAGTTGACATTAAATAATACGGATCAAGGGTCATTAGTTGATAACCAGGATGGTTCGTGGACATTTATACCTACTCAAGATTTTAATGGACAAGTAGAGTTTGGATATAGTGTTTCAGATGGTGAGGCTTCAACATCTGCTCCTCCTTTTTATCTTCAAGTGCAAAGTATTAATGATGAAGTTGTCATTAATGAAAATACGCCATTAGTCTTTAATGCGATGGAAGATACCCAGTTTACAATAACAGAAGCCTCGTTATTAAGTAACGCCAGTGATATCGATAGTGAACAATTAATTGTTACAAATCTTAGTATACCAAACGCCACTTATACTACAGTTATTGATCCTGATACAGGCAGTAAATCATTTCTCATTACTTTAGATGAGAACTTTAATGGTGATATTGATATAAGTTTCAATGTTTCAGACCAAGACGGCAGCGTTGTCTCTTCAAGTGCAGTTGTGAATGTTGTTGCGGTGAATGATGCTCCAATTATTAGTAACCCGATAACGGCAACCGGAGAAGAAGATAACAGTATTACGCTTTCCCAAGCGGATCTTTTGGCTTATGCATCTGATCCTGAAGGAGATAACCTAACCGCAAGTAACGTCTCTGTTTCAGATAATGCTGTCGTAACCGATAATGGCGATGGTTCTTTTACCCTTACTCCTGATGCTGATTATAATGGTGATGTCGTTTTCACCTTCGATATCAGTGATGGTAACCATAGTGAATCGACGTCAGGAACCGTCACATTTATCCCGGTTACTGATTTTTCTGCAGTAAATAATCAAAACTTTGCTATCAATGAAGATACTTCAATTACCTTAACGAAAGCAGAAGTACTACAAACGGTTTCTTATGATGGGGAAGGCGAGGTTGAAATTGCGTCTATTTCCACTGAAAGCGGTGGAACTCTCGTTGATAATGGTAATGATACTTGGACGTTTACACCACCGGAAAACTTTAATGGGCAGCTAAATTTAAACGTTGAAGTTTATGATTCTGAAGCCGTTTCATCTAGCTCGGATACACTCACTATTTCGGGTAGTGACTTTGCTAGTTTAGATGGAGAATATATTAAAGCAGCCCAACCGGGTTATGCGTCAAATGCTGGTTTAGATTTAGATTATACCCATAATGACGGTGATTATGCCTATTACTATAAAGATAATGGTGATGATGAGTGGACGCTACTTATCAAGCGTGACCATGATGGATCCGATAATAATTACGGTGATGGCACATGGATGGCGGTGACAACCAGTACTGATCCATCGACGTTGACAGGGGATGTTGAAAACCTCGTTCCAAGCTATACCGCTGTTGATTATGATTATATTACTTATAGTGATTCAACCGATGACAATGGCTTAGTGATTCCTGCGGAAACATCGTTGATCAGCTATGGTGTCGATTACGGTGAGTCATTGACAGCGTTTAATGTTGAGTTAGATATTAATGCGGTCAATGATGCTCCAGAGGTGACGGGAACAATTGATGGCATTAATGAAGATAGTGCAATCACATTGTCTGAGGCAGATATTCTTGCATTAATTACCGATGTTGAAGGGGATAGTTTTTCACTCTCTTCAGTTTCTTATTCGGGAAGTGATGCCCAATTTACTGATAATGGTGATAGTACTTATACACTGACGCCAAATGAACATTTTAATGGTGATCTTGAACTTGATATTTCCCTATTAAGTGGTGGCCAAGATGAAGCCATTGATACGACACTAAGTATTCCCGTTATTCCTGTTAATGATGCCGCGACAAATAGTGGTGACATTAACGCATCGGTGGATGAAGATCATACCATTACTTTAACGCAAGAGCAGCTTCTCGCTAATGCCGCAGATGTTGACGGTGATGACTTAACCGCTGATAATTTATCGGCATCCAATGTCACTATCATTGATAATCATGATGGAACCTTTAGCTTAACTCCCGATGAGAATTTTAACGGCATTATTGATGTTGCTTATGATATTTCTGATGGACAAAGCACCCTCGCCGCGAACCTTAATTTAACCGTCGATCCTATTAATGATGTTCCGGTTATCGACACTGATATCCCCATCACGATTACCGAAGATGGCAGTTATACCATCACTCAAGCGGAATTATTACAGTTTATCTCAGACGTTGAAGGGGATGATATTACCGCGGCTATCTCCTTTCAGCCAACGGAGACAACAGCTTCGGGAAGTGTTGTTGACTCATTGACGGGAGACCCGATATCGGGTGCAACCGTGACTTTATTTGATAGCTCTGGTCATAGCACAACTGCAACCACCAATGTCCAAGGTGAATATACCGTAACAGGGCAAGTGGTTGAAAATGGACAAGTATCCATAGAGCAACCCGGCGGTATTTCTAGTAGTTATAATATTGATGCGGGATCGACTGCGGATTTAGGGTTAACGGCACTCTCTGATCAGTTAGATGCTGATGATATGCGGATTGTCCTCACCTGGGGTGGCTCATCGCAAACTAAAGATCTCGATAGTCACCTCTGGTTATATGATAAAGAGACAGGAAATGAGCTGGATGAAGTTTACTTTGCCGATAAAACGCATTCGCTAGCGGGGGATACGGTTAATTTAGACCGAGATGACGTCTCTTATTATGGTCCAGAAACCATTACGATACCTAATTATGCCGATGCCGATTTACACTTCGCGGTAAAAAACCATACCTCAAATTCATGGAATGTCAGTGGCACAGATGAAGTTTCGGTGCAGGTTTTTGTCGGCGATAGCCTAGTTCAAAGCTTTACGCCTGAAGTTTCAGGAAGTGGAAGTTACTGGCATGTCTTTGATGTGGTTGACGGGATTATTGTCCCCTTACAAGAAAATAATAATGGTTACGGAAGTTCAGACTTTGATGTTGTCAGTAGCAATGAGGCAGAGAGTGCAGAGAATGGTATTACTATTTCTGATATTGCTAATAGCGATGAGAGCACAGAGCAGCAAGCCCCAGAACAGGCAACCTATTTAGATTCTACAGATGATATCTCTGTTAATAACGGGACTATCGTTAATAACGGTGATGGCACTTACACGATCACCCCTGATACAAACTTCTTTGGTCAGTTCTCTGTTAGCTATACCGCAACAGATAGCTCTGGAGGTTCCTGTTCTGGTCTGATTAATTTTGATATTGCTTCAAGTAATGATGCCCCGATTGTAGAAAATGTAACCTACACCATTGAAGAGGATGGGGTGGTTAATTTCACGGCAGATTATTTACTCTCAGAAGCCAGTGATATTGAGGGAGATGATCTATCCATTTCAGAGGTGAGTTATACCGGTACTGACGGGGTATTAACGATTAATCCTGAAGGTAGTGACTATCCTTATACATTTACACCGAATGAAAACTTTAATGGTCAAACGAATATTGACTTTCAAGTCAGTGATGGTATTGATGTTACCGATGCTTCGTTAAACGTTACAGTGACCGCAGTCAATGATACCCCTCTTTCTGCTTCAACGTCACATACCGTCAATGAAGATCACTCAATCACGTTGACTCAGGCGCAGCTGCTACTTAATAGTAGTGATGTTGATGGTGATGACTTAACGGCAAGTAACTTAACCACAACGGGTGAGACTACGATTACCGACCATGGTGATGGAACTTTTACCGTAACGCCTGACGAGAATTATCATGGTGACATCTCACTGAGTTTTGACGTTAGTGATGGAACAGGTTCAGTGGCCGGGATTTCAACTCTTACGGTCACTCCTGTTAATGACCTTGTTATCGCGAGGGATGACTCAACCACAACCAATATTGATGAGCCACAAATACGTCTAGAGTCAGAACCAAATTACGGTTCAATGGAGTACCATGACGGTACAAATTGGCAGACCATGACCGCTGAAACAGAATACTCGGCCGATACTGAGATAAGATTTGTACCTGATAGTGATTTAATCAATAGCACATTTGAAGTTTCACAGTTTGGCACCAATATTGATGAAACAGCAGAGTTTTCAGACTGGGGAACACTAACTGACGATAATACTCTTGTGATGACTGATGGTGACTTAACCGTAACCATATCTACTAATGAGGATGATCCTCTCAAGGTATTTAATGATGAGCTACGTGATGGTCGAGCTTCACAGGGCACAGGAACTGGGCTTGGAGATGATGATCCCGATAGCGAAACATTTATAACTCAAGATGCAGGTTTATCTAATGATGAAATGATGCGTGTTGATATCTCAGGTCAGGATATTAATAGCGTGTCATTCACCTTAGATGGTTTAGGTGGCTATTTTAGAGAGAGCTCACCTGGAGCTAATGACGCTGAAACCCATATCATTATTAACGCTTATGATAATGATGGTCATTTATTAGCAACTGAATTAAGTAGCAGTAGCCATGATTCTATTTATACTCACACATACAGTTTGACCCTCGATGAGCCCGTTGCTTATTTTGAGATAGGCACAGATAATTCTCTGGGAACTTATGTTGTTCAAAGTCTATCTGTTTCACGGGTACCAACAGAAGATATTACAGTAACAACAATTCAAGCTGATGGTACTGAAACCTCATCCACGACCCATTTAGAATTTACGTCTGAAAACTCCAATGATGCTATCCCTTTAACCGATGAGTTGATTGCGATAGATCCAGACATTACCACTAAACCGCTTTCTACATCAGAAGATCAACCTATTACTATTTCGGCTTCTGATTTATTATCCAATGACAGTGATATTGATGGGGATACTGTTTCTATTAGTGCAGTGAATGCCATCGATGATACGCACGGGACGGTTTCATTGGATCTTAATGGTGATATTCTCTTTACACCGAATGCGGATTATAACGGTGAAGCTTCCTTTAGTTATACCGTCACAGATGGCAATGGTTCTACAGATTCAGCAACAGTGAGCGTTCAAGTAGAAGCGGTAAATGATGGTCCTGATGTTTCTGGTGACCTTTCTAGTTCAGTTGTTGAAGATAACGCTATTATCCTCACTCAAGATGATTTATTGGCTAATGCGTCAGATATCGAAGGGGATAATTTAACTGCCGCGGATCTCTCAGCCAGTCACGCTACGATTGTCGATAATCTTGATGGCACATTCACCGTCACGGCAGACCCTGATTTTAATGGTGAAATTGCAGTTAGTTTCAATATCAGCGACGGCACTGAGCAAGTATCATCAACGCTGAACTTAACGGTTTTCCCGGACAATGATGCCCCTGTAATTTCTAGCGCAACTTCAACAACGGGTACAGAAGACACCAGTTTTGTGTTAACCCAAGCTGAATTATTGGGCAATGCATCGGATATTGATGGAGATAATTTAACCGCCTCTAATTTATCCGGTGAAAATGTGGTGATTGTTGATAACCTTGATGGAACTTATACTCTGACGCCTGAGGCAAATTTCCATGGTGAAATAAGCCTGAGTTATGATATATCAGATGGCTCAGATACGGTCTCTTCGACATTAAATCTCTCTGTCACAGCTGTGAATGATACACCAATAATATCGGAGGGAACTTCAGCAACAACCTTAGAAAGTGATTTACCCTCCACCACAATGGAGCAATTACCACTCGTTGTTGTTGGCGGTAATGATATGGAGTTAAGCACATATCTTACGTCAGGTGATCCACTTTTTGATAATTATCAAGTCAGCAATATAAAGATAATTGATTTTGACTTGATAGATGGGACTGAGCCTGGTAGTAGTGCTGCAGTATGGTTGCAGTTTAATAGTGAAGAAGATAGAGCTGACTTTTTATCCAGTGCCGACTCTTTAACCATTAATGGATTTGAATTATCTACCGATGAAGCTTATACCCTAACCGAGTTAAGTGTTAATGGTTTGAATGGTATTCAATGGTTAACCAATGATGAAAATGTCACTGATTTACTACAAACTATTGTTGCTTCTGATTTTGATCAGCAGGTAAATATTACGGTTACACCTAACCCGATTAGTTTATTGGTTACACAAGATGACCTTTTGGCTAATGCATCTGATATTGATGGGGACAGCTTAACCGCCTCAAATCTATCCGGTGACAATATTATTGTTGTTGATAATCAAGATGGCACGTATACCGTGACGCCTGAGGCGAATTTTCATGGTGAAATAAGCTTGAGTTATGATATTTCTGATGGCTCGGATACGGTCTCTTCCACGTTAGATCTCACGGTAACCGCAGTTAATGATATTCCTACAATTAGTCACCCAGTAACAGCCAGTATGGCTGAAGATAATAGTATTACGCTTTCCCAAGCCGACCTTTTAGCCACTGCATCTGATATTGATGGAGATAGTTTAACCGCCTCTAATTTATCCGGTGAAAATGTGGTGATTGTTGATAACCTTGATGGTAGCTACACAGTGACGCCTGAGGTGAATTTCCATGGTGAAATACACCTGAGTTATGATATTTCTGACGGCTCAGATATTGTCTCTTCGACGTTAGATCTCACGGTAACAGCCGTGAATGATACACCAATTATATCGGGGAATACCTCTGCAACGACCTTAGAAAGTGATTTACCTTCAACCTCGATGGAGCAATTACCGCTAACTGTTGTTGGTGATGATGATATGGAGTTAGCCACGTATCTTTCGTCGGGTGATCCACTTTTTGATAATTATCAAATCAGCAATATTAAAGTACTGGATATGCACTCAGGAGATGGGGACGAAAGTGGTGTTGGTGCTGCAGTTTGGTTGCAGTTTAATAGTGAAGAGGCAAGAGAAGACTTTTTATCTAGTGCAGATACACTAACTATTAATGGATTTGAATTATCTTCAGGGGAAGCTTATACCCTAACAGAGTTAGGTGTTAATGGTTTGAATGGCCTTCAATGGTTAAGCAATGATGACAATATCACTGATTTACTACAAACTATTATAGCCTCTGATTTTGATCAACAATTTGATGTTACGGTTACGCCTAATCCGATTAGTTTATTGATTACACAAGATGACCTTCTGGCCAATGCATCTGATATTGATGGGAACAGCTTAACAGCCTCAAATCTATCCGGTGACAATATTATTGTTGTTGATAATCAAGATGGCACGTATACCGTGACGCCTGAGGCGAATTTCCATGGTGAAATAAGTCTGAATTATGATATTTCTGACGGCTCAGAGATGGTCTCTTCTACTTTAGATCTCACGGTAACCGCGGTTAATGATATTCCTACAATTAGTCACCCCGTAACCACCAGTGTGGCTGAAGATAATAGTATTACGCTTTCCCAAGCCGATCTTTTAGCTACGGCATCTGATATTGATGGGGATAATTTAACTGCCGCGGATCTCTCAGCCAGTCACGCTACGATTGTCGATAACCTTGATGGCACATTCACTGTCACGGCAGATCCCGATTTTAATGGTGAAATTGCAGTTAGTTTTAATGTCAGCGATGGCTCTGAGCAAGTTTCATCAACGCTGAACTTAACGGTTTCCCCGGATAATGACGCCCCCGTGATTTCTAGTGCAACCTCCACAACGGGCACAGAAGACACCAGTTTTGTGTTAACCCAAGCTGAATTATTGGCCAATGCATCGGATATTGATGGTGATTCACTGACCGCCAGTAACTTAAGCTCTGATGATGCAACTTTAGTCGATAATTTAGATGGCACTTTTACCGTCACACCAAACGCGAACGTCAACGGAGATATCTCAATAAGTTATACGGTCTCCGATGGAGAAGAGTGTGTCGCAACCAGCATGGCGGTTAATTTAGCTGCGGTAAATGATGGCCCCGATATTTCTGGTGACCTTTCTAGTTCAGTTGATGAAGATAATGCTATTATCCTCACTCAAGATGATTTATTGGCCAATGCGTCAGATATCGAAGGGGATAATTTAACTGCCGCGGATCTCTCAGCCAGTCACGCTACGATTGTCGATAACCTTGATGGTACATTCACCGTCACGGTAGATCCCGATTTTAATGGTGAAATTGCAGTTAGTTTTAATGTCAGCGATGGCACTGAGCAAGTATCATCAACGCTGAACTTAACGGTTTCCCCGGATAATGACGCCCCTGTAATTTCCGGTGCAACCTCTACAACGGGCACAGAAGACACCAGTTTTGTGTTAACCCAAGCTGAATTATTGGCAAATGCATCGGATATTGATGGTGATTCACTGACCGCCAGTAACTTAAGTTCTGATGATGCAACTTTAGTCGATAATTTAGATGGCACCTTTACCGTCACACCAAATGAGAATGTCAACGGAGATATCTTAATAAGTTATACGGTCTCCGATGGGGAAGAGAGTGTCGTAACCAGCATGGCGGTTAATCTATCGGCTGTAAATGACGAGCCAAACTCGCCAACATTTTCTCTGCAAGGAACCGAAGACCAACTTCTTGTTATCGATCCGGCTTATATTACTGATCAAATCAGTGATATTGATGGAGATGATATTACTTTAGAGAGCCTGACGGTACGTTCCCCAGCGAATGCGACGTTAACTCAACAGCCAGATGGTATGTACCACTTGGTTTCATCGCAAGATTTTAATGGGCTAGTTGAATTAGATTATCAAGTGAGTGATGGTGAGGCCACCGTTGACGGAACCTTAAATGTTGATGTTATCCCAGTGAATGATACCCCTATTTCAGAAGGTAATGCCTCTTTAACAACCAGTGAGGATGGTGCATTTACCTTCACCGCTGGGGATTTAATGGATCTGTTTAGTGACATAGATAATGATGATTTGGTCGTTTCTCGCATTGTTATTCCTGATGATGAAGAGGGGGGGAGATCACCGATAATCAAGATGGCAGCTGGACATTTACACCGAGTGATAACTTTGCTGGGGTTGCTGATCTCAATATTGTTGTGAGTGATGGCGAGTATGAGACCCTGCTTGATATTCCCGTTTATGTTCGTCCCGTCGCCGATGGTGCGGTGATTACCACAAACCATGATGGCATTCTCTCTTTTTCCGAAGATTCAACGGCTCAATTAGGAATTAACGTTGCACTTGTTGATCAATCAGAAAGCTTAAGCTTAGTGACGTTAACGGGCTTTCCTGTAGGATTTGTTATTAATGATAGCAATAATATCTTTACTGTTACTGAAGAGAACCAATATATCGATGTTACAGGATGGGATCTGGCTAATTTAGAGATAACTCCGCAAGAAAACTATACCGGAGACTTTTTTGTTACCGTATCAGCCACTACCGTAGATTATGGAGATGAAGAAGAAGCTTTTGAAAATAATATCGTACAAGGTGATTTCACCTCTACGATTAATGAGGCGGTAACACTCACACGGGAAGATTTATTGTCATTATTTGACAGCAGTGATGTTGCCAATGATGATGAAATTAAATTAGTCCACCTCGCCGACAGAGATCAAGGCAGCATTATTGATAATGGCGACAATACGTGGACATTTACCCCGAGCACCGATTTTAGTGGTGAAATTGATCTCTTTTACGCCATTGATCAAGGTGGAATATTACAAGACCAGCAGTTCTCTATCGCCATTAATGATAGTGGTGTAATTAGCAATCATGCACTAGAGGCTAACACCATATTAACCGCTCAGTTGGCTGAAGGGGCGACGTTATCATTTACTGAACAACAAATGCTAGATACATTAACGGATCAAGAGAATGATGCCTTATCCATCGAGTCTATTCGTTTATTACAAGGAGATGGGGTATTAGAAACGCTAAGTAATGGTGAATATCAATTTACACCGGCAGAAAATTATACCGGAGAGGCCCAAGTTGGATTTGTTGCCAGTGATGGTGAAAATCAGATTGAGAGTTTCTTCAATGTTGAAATTGGTGATGATGACACCGCGTATACTTACACTGAAAATCAACTACTTGAACAGCTTGGGTTAACAGAAGGGACGATTACCAATGTTGAAGATGTTGGGGATCTGGGTTTCTTTACTGAGTCCGCCCAAGATGAATGGACTTTTTGGCCAAATGATGACTTTACCGGCGAAATAGTCATGGATGTCACCGTTGATAATGGGGGACAGCAAGATGTTCACTCGTTATCTTTGACTGCTAATGAGTTTGCAACGGAGCAAGTGAGTAGCCATACAACCGAGAGCGATGAGAGTGTAGAGGTGAATGAAGAAGTTGTCTCTTCAGTCTCCGATGCTGATATTATGGCGGCGCCCGGTGATGATCTACACGTTGATATTCCAACATCTATTAGCAGTAATCAAGATGTCGATTACGTGGAAATTTCCGGTTTACCTGAAGGTGCAGAAGTGACTGGAGCATTAGATAATAGTGATGGTACCTACACCATTAGTGGTGATTTAACTCAAGATGTCTGTATTACTTTAGGTGATACTTATCAAGGAAGTGCTGACTTGCAGTTCCAAGGTTATGATAGTTTGAATAGCCTTGTTCCCGATACCCAAGAAACCATATCTCTTGATGTCGATGAGCAATATGCAGGAGCGTCATCACCATCAACGGCTGTTTCTGATGCGGATCATTTTGATGACCATGAAAGTCACGACTGGATCAGCGCAGGAGACAGTAATAATGGTATCGACATCGATTTCACTGATGATAGTCAAAGTCACTCTTCACCAGATAATGAAGTAGTGATTGATACCTCTCAATCCAGTGAGAGTTGATTGGTCTTTTCTATTTTAATTCTATGATCGTTCCCATAAAGCTGCTTATTGTAGCTTTTTTTATTCAGTTAAAGTTGATGTCACACCTGAACACCTTTTGATAAATGTCGCATTGATTATGATACCAGTGGGCTCTCTTATGGAGATAATACATCACCTCGTCATTCAGATGCATTATCTATCAGTGAGTCAGTAAATGTAGATGCGATCACTTAGGAAGTAGTGGTTTTTCTTCTACTTATTAAATCGAAGTGCTTAATGATTCTCTTTATATCAATAATAGAGGCTATCTAACTCATCTTTGTTCAGCAATATATCATCGCAAAAAGAATTCTACCGAAAATATACTTGATTGAATATTTCCTCTTCCCTTTATACTTCAACTTATCCTTTTAAATTTTATACAGGCAACTCTGCCATTATTGTTCCTCTTTGCTGAAAACAGATAACTATTGACAGTAAAAAACAAACATGTAAACTTTTTTAAAGTAAGAATGTTTACATTTTTGGCTGTGATTTGTCATCATGTATAAAAAACATTCAACCTTGACGTATGACAGATAAAATAATAATTAGGATGGAACCTTTCAATGGAAATTAAAGACATTGTCTTAATCTCACTTTTTGCCGCTATCACCGCAGTATTAGCCCTTTTTCCGCCCATAACATTACCTTTAATTCCGGCTCCCATTACCGCACAAACCTTGGGGGTGATGCTCGCTGGAGGTATTTTAGGTAGCAAACGGGGATTTTTATCGATCACCCTATTTTTAGTTTTAGTTTTTATCGGACTTCCATTGCTTCCTGGTGGTGGGGGAGGCATCTCAGTCTTCTTTGGATTGACGGGGGGATTTTTGATTAGCTGGCCTTTGGCGGCATATTTGATGGGATGGCTTGTTGAAAAGAACTGGCATCATTTAAGCCGAGTGAAAATATTTTTCATGTGCCTGGTGAGTGGCATTGGTGTGGTTTATCTCATTGGTGTCCCATGGCTCTCTTATATGGCGAACATGTCTTTAGCTAGTGCTTTTATTGGTTCATCGGTTTTTATCGTAGGGGATACAGTAAAAGCGATGATTGCATCAAGCATTATCTTTGCTATTTCAAACTACTACCCAATGATTAAACAACCGAGTAAAGATAAATAAGATGATTTCTTGTCATGATATTGTATTAAAAAAAGACGGTAAAACCTTACTCTCAAATATCTCATTAA
This sequence comes from Vibrio sp. SS-MA-C1-2, assembly GCF_021513135.1. Lineage (NCBI taxonomy): Bacteria > Pseudomonadati > Pseudomonadota > Gammaproteobacteria > Vibrionales > Vibrionaceae > Vibrio > Vibrio sp. SS-MA-C1-2. The sequence continues at coordinate 23,029 of NZ_CP090982.1, read as the reverse complement.
CGCTGACAGCGAAGCGAATTGGGATCATTGGTCATAATGGCAGTGGAAAAACTTCATTTAGTAAATTGTTAAATGGCCTAGAAACACCGACATCTGGGGAGATTACTATCTTTGATAGCCAAGGGGGCTCTTTACCTCGCCAACAACACATGGGTTTTGTCTTTCAAAATCCAGATAATCAAATCATTTTTCCGATTGTAGAAGAAGATTTAGCGTTTGGTTTGAAAAATAGTGGATTAACAAAAGAGCAAATCTCTCAGCGGGTTAGTCAGTTTCTTGGTCAGTTTGGCTTAGAACATTTACAAAAGTGCCTAACTCATCAGTTAAGTGGCGGCGAAAAACAGTTAATCGCGCTACTTGGGGTATTAATTATGCAGCCGGACTATATTATTTTGGATGAGCCAACGACCCTGCTCGATCTAAAAAATCGTGGTCGGTTAATTCATCTATTGGCGGGTTTAGAGCAGACATTAATTATTGTTAGCCATGATTTAGGGCTGATCAGTGAGATGGAGCAGGTGATTTTATTCCATCAAGGTGAGGTGATGGGTGTGGGATCACCTTTAGATATGATCGCTAAGTATAAGGAGATATCCCTATGCTAGGGATGGCGTATATAGGAAGTGATAGCGCGCTTCATCGTCTGTCAGCGGGGGTTAAGCTGATGGGGTTGATGTTTATCTGTACTGGGGTTTTTATTGTTAATTCTGGAATCGTCTTAGCGGCTGTCGCCCTTTTTAGTGGCACGTTGTATTGTTTGGCTAAGGTGACGGTTCATCAGCTAGTTAGGTTATTCAAGTCGATGATTTTTCCTGCCTTATTGTTATTTATGGCGCAAATTTTCTTTAATGATCTTTCATCGGCTATGTATACGGTAACGCGATTTATGGTGATTTTATCATTGGCGATGTTGATGACAGTGACAACGACAACCAGCCAATTAATTGATACGATTAATCATGGACTAAGAGTGATTGTTAGTCGAGAAAAGGCCAATAAAGTGAGCTTAGCCATCTCCCTTGCTATTCGTTATATCCCTAAGATACGCGAAATATTCACAGAAGTTAAAGAGGCACAGCAAGTCAGAGGTCTAAAAAATAGCTGGCACTCCCTTGCGATGATCACCATTATTCGCGTGTTAAAATCGGCGGATGAGATGTCGGATGCGATTACTGCGCGATCGGCAGGTACTCATCTTTAATTTTAATCCATAGGATATTAGGGTATTACCATGATAAAAATACGTCCCCATCATCTTCTATGTTGCTTAACTTTTTCTGGTCAAGGGTATACTCAGGCTTTTATCGTTAATTATTATGACATTATCCAGAGGATTAAAAGGGGAGAGCTATTGATGATAACGGCTGAGCCGGATGATATTTGCCAACCTGTTTGTCATGATCCTCACCATCACTGTTATGAAGGGAGGATTAGCCAGAGAGATCAAGCGGTCATTGATGACTTTAACCAGAACAGCCCATTAACATTGCGAATAGGGACTCTGATAAATAGTGATGATATTTTCAATGATAACAGTCGTGACCTTTTTGCTTCAGGGAAAATAAGAGGCGGTTGTATCGCTTGCCAATGGAAAGATCTCTGCGATGAACAAGCAAATAAACAATTTGTAGATTCAATTTTATTATCGCAATAGAACGCTTTCGATTTTCATTCGTTAATAAAAAGGGTGGAATTTAGCTCTTTTTGTTGTCTTCTTTAGAGGCCATTTGACAATGGCTTAGACGATTAAATCGCCAGTTAGCAAAGTAGATATAGGCAATATCTACGCATTGTCGGATTACAGGGAGAGAGATAATATTGGCTAATATCGACCATCGGTTAAGTTGTTTCCAAATTAAAATGAAGGCATCAACCCCCCGATAAAGGCGACCTTTGGCATCTTTTGCATGGATAATTTTTAGACCTTCCGAGAGAGTAATCCCTTCTTTTTCTAATTCACGGTTAGATACGGTGACATCTTGCCATTTAAATATGCCTATGGGGGCAATTTCTCGATAATGGTTGATTTCTCGTGAACATAGGCCACATTTCCCATCATAGAATACAGTAATCATTGCTACCTCCACGCACGGTTGATAAGAATGAAAGAGTGATGGTTTATACTTTTCTGTCGGTTCCTTTATCAATTATCTACCCATAATCATAGTTCAAATGTAGAAAAGTGGAGTAATAATTTACGCTATACTGGTGGAAATCAGAGGGGTTTTATGTTCTGAATAAGTGTTACTTTTTGGCGTAAGTTAATTGTTAATTTTTTATAAATCAACATGGTGCTATTCATTACCAACTGTGGATTTTAGATCTAAGGTATTTAAAAATAATCGTGGGTTAGCCATGTTTTTCAACATTCCTTGAGTGGGCAAGCAATCATCATCGACGTAATCTGCATAATCAGCGGCAGATTCAAAAATTAAAATATCCCAGGCTAAGCGATCTAAACCATAGAGGCCGCGGTGGATCATATCCGCACTAAACACCAATAAGTCACCTGCGGATAAAGGGATCTGTTTACCACCAGAGATATTATCGCTGCTCACTTTGCCGTTCATTTCTTGGCGAACATTGAACTCTTCATCATTATCCCACCGTTTGTGTGTTCCGGGGATAACCTCCATTCCTAGTTCATCAAATAGGGGAATACGAAGGTGTAAAACCTGAGTTTCCATAATAACTTTCATCTGATCTTCAATATCATAGTCATATTGACAGTCTCGGTGCCAGAAATCTTTTTGTTGCGGGTTTACTGGGTTAAAAAACAGCTGTGTATTCATAAATGACGGTTTTTTTGGTATCACCGTATCGATGACTTCCATCATTTTTTGTGAGCTAATGAAGTTGAATAGGGTGGCTCTATCATTGTCTGATAAATATTCACTCCCTGTTATAAGGCTAGAATTGAAGGCTTCTTCTTGATAAAACTGCCCGTTATCTGTTTTCCACTCTTGATGGAATTTGAGGATGACTTTTCTTAGTGATAAAATTTCAGCTTCATCAAAATAATTTCTAATAACAAAGTAACCTTCTTTTTCATAATGGTGGCTTAATGGTTGGTTGCACTCTATCACTGGTAGCCTTTAAATCTGGGGGAGTCTGTCTGAGGCCCTATAATAAACTTTTGCATAAACTGGGGCTACCCTTTTTATTGCCTCCTTTATGCTAGTTTTTATGCGGTAATGATCTGTTTTTTCTCTTAAGTACGGGAATAATTTATCCTAGTGTGAAATACTCTAATAAGCTTAAGTTGTTGTAACTTTATCAATAAAGAGGGCTTATGGGTCAATTAGAGTATATGCAATTATTTATTACTATTGTCGAGTCGGGGAGTATTACTAAAGCGGCTGAACAGTTAAATATAGCAAAGTCTGCGGTGAGTAAGCGATTAAATGAGCTGGAGTCGCTGTTAAAGTGTAAGTTAATCAATCGAACAACCAGAACGTCGTGCCTGACCGTGGCTGGAGAGTTTTATTTACAACGAGCTCGCCATATTTTATCTGACGTGACCCAATTAAATGAAAATGTTGTGTTAGAACAAACGGAAGTAAAGGTAACCAAGTCTGTAGTCATGCGTTTATCAATATGCCAGCCGACGATACGACGGGAATACAGATCCATAACAACAGCCAAATACATCCATCCTTCTCCGGTTTTCAAGTACGTCACGTCACCAGCCCAAACTTGATCTGGAGCTACAGGGTTGAAATTCTGGTTCAACAAGTTGTCTGCGACAGCATCGCTGTGCTTGCGTTTGGTTGTCACCTTGTAGGCGACTCGCTGAGTTGCTTTCAAACCTAACTTGTTCATCACAGCCCGAACGCGGTAGCGTCCTACAGCAAAACCTTCCTCGCGTAGCTTTTTCACCATTTCTCGGTTACCAAGGCTCTGCCGACTTTTCTCGAAAAGCGCCTTGGTGCGTCGATACAAATTTAGCGTCTCAGCCGTAATTAGCTTCGCAGGACGGTTGAGCCAATCGTAGTAGGCTGATCGACTTACTTGCATAGCACGACATAGGTGAAAGGCCGGGTACTTTACCGACTCAGCCTTGATAAAATTAAACTTTATTTCATTTCTTTCGCGAAGAAGGCTGACGCCTTTTTTAGAATTTCTTTCTCCATGCGCAACACTTTGACTTCTTTACGTAGCCTTTTTAGTTCGTCGCGCTCATCATCAGAAAGCTCGGTACCTTCAAGTTGTGCTTCGATTTTTTCCTTCCACTTATACAAGACCGTTGTTGTTACACCCACGGCTTCTGCGGCCTGAGGAACGGTATAGCCTTGCTCTCGTACCAATGCTACAGCTTCTTCTTTAAATTCTTTAGGGTAGCGTTTGTACGCTCTTTTCTGAGTCATTCATCACCTCATTGTTCTGACAAATATTGTCTCTCAATTCAGTGTCCAGTTCCATTAGACCAGAACAGTTAGTCAACGATCGAACCTTCCTTATTGCTGGGGACCTATCGGTGAGCCTCACTGTAGACAATCATACAGCCAAAATAAAAAAATCAATATACTTGGATTTTTAAGTTTAACAGGGCAGCTTTTCTTCGAGTCAACAGAAGACACTGTTTATTCAGAAACAGTGATAAAAGCATTCGATAAATTTATAAGTGAAAGAAGAGCTAATACGCCGTGCTTTATTATCTTAGATAATGCGTCAATGCATCGCTCGGCATTATTTAAAGCAAAATTAGATGAATGGTTGATGAAGGATGTTCTTATTTGCTATTTACCCCCATATTCACCAGAACTAAACTTGATTGAAATATTGTGGCGAAAGTTAAAATACGAATGGCTTACTTGTGATGCATTTACATCGTTTGAATCACTAAAGAATTCAGTGTTAAGCATACTGAATTCCTATGGTAATAAATTCACGATAACTTTTAGTTAAACACTTATAGAGAAATTTTTCCCGCCGAAAAGAGTTCAAATTATTAGCCTTATTGTCTATTACTGAATGATTTATCTATTTACAGAAAAATGGATCAAGGTTATTACTCTCTGAATTTCCACTATTGATGTAATAAAAAAATCTTGTATGTAATAGTTTAGTCTTAACTTCTTTTCTTTACATTTTTTTAGTTCAGGAAGTGTAGGGTGTTCAGGGAGGTCGGAGAATTATTTAAGTGATTATTTAACGAGCATAGAGATAATGTCATTTAATGTTTTTTGGATCTTAACTTTTTAATTATCCATTATATTTGAGTTTGTTAATGGGAAGGTGAAAAGGGGAGTGACAGCAATCACTTTATCGTGCTGAGTTATTAGCTTGTGAACGTGACTCAAGAAAATAAAAATCGGTTTAAACCTTAGTGTTAGATCTGAAGCGATTTCTATTCTCTATAAGATGATTAAGAAATTAATAGTGTGCATTTCGATGGCAGTGTACATGTAAATGAGCATTTTCTTCTTTTTTGATACCCAGTTTATTATTTAGGCATGTCGTGAGTAAAGTATTCATCACTTTCGATTCACGTTGATTTTCAGGCTGCCAAGCAGTGATCATAGATAAGCGTTGTTGGAATAGATCGGTATTGTTCATTTTTTATCCTTATTATAATTTTTAGTGATAATTTTCAGCGACGCCTTAATAGGAATAAGACTCTATATGGGCTAAGCGACATGCTCGGGCCAAGTCAACGCCTTTATGTAACAAATCCACTACAAGTTTAGCTTCTAATGCCGTTGCAAATTTTATCTCTGGAAAATCATTTCCTGTAATTTTAAAACCAAGAGACAAAGGTACTATCTTTAAATTGTTCATCACATATCCAAAAGTTTGAACTTTATCACATAATTATGCCCTTGTTCGTACGATAAATGAACTTGAAATTACCTGGTCATACCTCTTAGTGGTTAATATTGTGATTTGTTAACGTATTATTAACCTAATAAAGGTAACTGTTTTTTTAATGGCAACACTGTGTAATCAATGATACATATTTATAACATAATTCTCTGTGTTATAGCCGATTCGTTGATAACTTTAGCTCGAAATCTATCCGTTATTTTATTTCGTTATAGGTGGGTGGCGAGGTGATCCAGTAATAATCGAGTTGCATGGTTGATGTGTTTCTTTGAAGGGTATACCAGCCAAATAGTCTCTTTTTTTGACTCTAAATGTGGAAAAATATTGATCAAGTTTCCTTTTTCTATTTCATCAAGACATAGCATTTCGGGTAAAAAGCTAATTCCTTCTCCTGCTATTGTTCCTCTTTTAATCAATTCTGCATTATTACTGATCATTGTGCCTGATATGTTAATCGGTTCTTTCCCCATTAAAGTCCATTGCTTTTCTAGAATGCCATCAGGGGCTCTAAACGTTAAGCAGTTGTGTTGAGATAACTCTAATGGTGATTTTGGCAGCCCATATTTTTGGATATATTCAGGACTAGCCACCATAACACGAGTAAAGTTGCCAATGGGTCTTGCTATCATTGATGAGTCTGGTTGAGGGCCAACACGCATTGCTAGATCGAATCCGGTGTGCTGTAGTAGGAGTTGTTGACTGTGGGTTGTAATATCTAAATTGATTTTTGGGTTTTTATCTTGAAAATCGATTAAAGAGGGAAGAATTTCGATGGCTTCATTTAAAATTTGCAAACGTACGGTGGTTTTTATATTACTTTTTTTATCATGGACTTCATCATTTAATTTTCTGAATTCATCGGCTAAAATTTTAGTTTTTTGATAATATCGCTCTCCACTTTCTGTTAAATATAAATGCCTTGTGGTTCGCTGAAAGAGCGTTGTACCAATACTATTCTCTAAATGTGAGATTCGTCTAGAAACTTTAGATTTTGGGAGGTCGAGTACATTTGCAGCAGAAGTAAATCCTCCCGTTTCAACGACAACATGAAAGATTTCTATATCATCTAATCGCATAATGATTCCTAAAGATAATAATTATAATTTGTCATTATATAGCAATCGTAGATCTAATAGATCTGGGTATTTTACGGGTTTTATTATAACGTAGGCAAAACAAGTTCAACTGCACCGTAATTTTTCATAAGCAGCCGCATGAAAGTTATCTTGATGTAAACGTTTGATATTTAATGAACATCACTATGATAAAATCCCAAAAAACTTTTTAGTGCCTACTTATCTGATATACACTTTCATTCATTGCCATATCAAACATCCAACACATTAACTCTATACCATCGCTGCTTGCTCTACACTAAGTTCTTTAGAACTGATGTAGTAACTGTACTATAAAGCGACAGGTTTACCTTTCTCAAGACAAAATTTTTGGCTCTTCGACGTTTCAAGTGAATTTCAATATTTCAGCGGTAGGGCTCGCTATCATGTAGAGCATAGTGATGAACGTGATTGTATTTCTATAGCCACGAGCCCTCGGCCTTTCTCCTTGAAACAAACTATTCAGATCTTTCAATCGCGCATGAGTATAGGTCGAAGTCCAGGACTGATGTATTCTCTCTGAATACTTTTATTACTGGCTCTAAAGCTTCTGAACTGCCTATTTATTCAAGTGTAAACTTGATGAAATTAGTCAGGCGCCAACGAGCCGCTTGTGTCGTTTTCTCTTATCCAACGTAACTTTTCTTTCACTCGCCAAGCTTTTGCTGTCTCAAGAGCATATAGCTCTAGGTCAAGTAAAGCTTGTGCTTTCTTTCCTCTTTTCGAACCTTATCAACGGCTCGGATAAATAGCTGCAGAACATGGAACCAATCGAAGGTGACATTTGCTTTCGAAAATTCATCTTTGATACCACTTAAAAAGACGGAGACATATCACACTCGACTTCACGGACTTGCTCATATTTCGCCCCGTGCTTTTCTATAAAAATGCTCAATTCAATGACAGTTTTCTTTCCTTTTCCTGGCATAGCAAATACAACGGGGAAGGTTTTACGCGCATATCGATGAAAACAGTAACGTAATTATGCCCACGCTTTGACGCTGTCTCATCAAATCCAAAGGAGTGAGGCATGACAGGTCAAGTCGTATAAAGCTTTCTCCTCGTAATGTTCCACCACTCGCCAAAGCCGCTTATCCGTCACTTCCATAAACTTAACAGCAGTGTTAACTGGCATCTCTCTTATCAGTGCTAAGGTTACTTCTTTAAACAGCAAAGTAAAGCCACTACCTGGTCTTGCCCAAGGCACTTCAATAAGCCTTACCTCGTGATTTTTGCAGTGAACGCTGGTATCTTTGCAGTGATATAGCAATGGTGCTGAAAAAGTTGATATGACGCCATGTTTTCTCTTTGAAATTATGTGCAGGGCAAGCGAAGCCACATTCTGGGTAGGAGTAAAGTCCCCACGTTCAGCCCCAACTCGAGCATAAAAATATCAGAAGCACTCAACGTGACTGGACCTTATATTGACGTCTATTTAGGAGGTGCATATTTTAACTCAAATCCACACAAAACGTTGAAGAGCCAAACTTTTCAACTATAACAATGCTCTTTAAGCTTTTCGAGTGAGAGAAGTTACCTTCAAATTTCATACTATCAAAAACATAGCAGTTATTTAGATAAATCAGAAACCTTAATCGCAACTAAACTCGAAACTAAAATTGTAATATAAAACTGACTAATAATAGCTTCTATATATGAAAAGAAACGAACAATAGGCAATATAGGTGTAATATCACCATAACCAGTACTTGTAAGTGTGACAAAGCTGAAGTAAATAGCTTTAGGAAAGTTATTTAACCAGTTAACGTCGTCTATACCATGAAATGAGTTTGGAACCAATGTAATATTGATAAGAAATATAATTGCCCATAACAATCCAATTAATAAGTAAATGCAAATAGACCCTTGAATAATATTAACAGTCACTTCCTTGCAAAAAAAAACTTGTTTAATGGCTGAAAAGATGGTTATACAAATAAATGTTGCTATAATTATTAATGATAAGAAATCATTTTTCAAAATTCCTGTATAATTATATTGATGAGATATAAACATTAATATAATTAAGATAATGTAAGTAGTTTGATACCAATGTTTTTTCCTATTAACACCAAAAACAGTTAATAGAAGTAAAATGAAAATTGAAAACAGAGTTATGTTAACTTTTTCATGATAAAATTGTTCAACAATAGTAGTTAATAATAAGTTTATAACTAAGGCTATTAATAGATAAATAAAATTATCTTCTTGTGTTATCTTTTTTATCTTAGGGGGGATGTTTTTTTCATATGAATAATCATTGTCCTTATAATCTGATATTTGTGCTAATCATAAATTATTAACACAGAGGGTTGCTCGTATTTCGCAAAACTAGCAACTGTAATTCACTCAGAGGAAATATACTTAATATTCAGATTATTTTGTAATCTATTAAATTTCTATTTCTTTTTACTAAGTAGCTGTATAAAAATTATCTTGATATAAATTATTGATATTAAATTAACACAGCCACTTATCATCAATATGATAAAAATACATTTATAGGATCATAATAACCCTATACAGGAAAGTAAATCTGTTGATATTGATAAAAATTGAATAGCAACTAATCCAACTAATGATAGTACAATCGTGTAGGGTAAAGCCATATAAATCATTCTTCCATATGATAGTTTAATTAGCGGTGCAATAGCTGAAGTTAACATAAATAGAAATGCGGCTTGTCCATTTGGTGTCGCAATTGAGGGAATATTTGTTCCGACATTGATAGCGACGGCTAATAAATCAAATTGTTCACGAGATATTATATGGTTTTGTAAAGCACTCTTAATTTCATTAATGTAAATAGTACCCACAAAAACATTATCAGAGACCATTGACAATAAGCCGTTAGCAATATAAATCATAGATAGCTGTTTCTGACCTTCCATAAGCAAGACCCAATGAATAATTGGCTTAAATAATTCTAAATGAATAATAACTGAAACAATAGCAAAGAAAACTGTCAATAATGCAGTAAAAGGTAGTGCTTCTTCAAACGCTTTACCTAATACATGCTCTTCCGTAATTCCAGTCATTGTTGTTACTAAAATTATTACTGTTAAGCCAATCAGGCCAGCAGTCGCTAAATGTAAAGCTAAGGCAATAATTAACCAACAACCAATCAATGCTTGTGTAATTAATTTTATCTTATCTTGAAGAGATCTCTGTAGGCTTTCTTCTTTATCATATTCAACTAATAAAGTATGTATATACTCAGGTAATTCAACGCCATAGCCAAATAACTTATATTTTTCAACTAAGAAGCAAGTTAGTAACCCAAACATTAAAATAGGTAAAGTAACAGGCAGCATATGTAAGGTGAATTCTGCAAATTGCCAATTAACTTGTTTTGCAATTATTAAGTTTTGTGGTTCACCAACCATGGTTGTCACACCACCCAATGCTGTTCCTATTGAAGCATGCATCATTAAGCTACGTAAAAATGCACGATAATCGTCAAAACTTTGTCGGTTTAAGGTATTGATTTCCTCCGATTGGATAATATTTTTATTCAAAAATTCATTTTTTGTTGCTGCTTTATGATAAACATAATAAAAGCCAACGGCTACACTAATAATGACAGCAATAACTGTTAATGCATCTAAGAATGCTGATAAGAATGCTGAGAAAAAACAAAATGCAAGCGAAAGATAAATTTTCGACCTAATGTTAATTATTAGCTTTGTAAAGATAAACATTAGTAAAGATTTTATAAAATAGATCCCTGCCACCATAAATATTAATAATAATATTACATCTATATTATTAATGATTTCATGTTTAACATGTTCAGCACTTGTCATTCCAATAGATACTGCTTCAATAGCTAGTAACCCACCGGAAATCAAAGGATAACATTTTAATGCCATAGCCAAGGTAAATATAAATTCACAAACTAATAACCAACCAGCAATGAATGGGCTGATAAAAAAATATACAACCGGATTTATTATTAAAAAAGAAATGATTGCTATTTTATAATATGTAGGAGCTTTCCCTAGGAAATTCTTGAATAATGCCTTTATAACTAAAATAAACATAATTACACACCAATTAATTAAAAGAATGATAAGATTTTTATTGTATGTAAGTATCCATAGATAAGTTATAGTAAATGGTTGGTTTAAGATAGTCAGAGTAAATAGTTATGATTTCATGATTATTACTTATATCTATATTATTAACTATCATTCCGACTCAATATTTATAAATTTATCTTATTTATTATATTTTCCATGGGAATAAGAAGTGTAAAAAGTCACTTCTCAATAAATTGTTACTTTTTCATTGTGTATTGATTATTTGCATCTGTATTTTTTCATAAAATAACACAATCAAATAAATCGATTTGAGAATCTCTCTCACCCACAGGTAGTAAAATGGAGTGAAAATAACAATACAAAATATAGCTATATAAATATCTACTGACATGAAAAACCTTTCCTTATTAAAAATATTTTAAGTTAATGAAATTTAAGTGTTTACATTGCTATTTCCAATGCTCTAAATAAATAACTAACTTTTTATGTATATTCAAACGTAATAAGTAGCAGTGTGAAAGTTATCTTAATGTAACTTATTGATATTGAATGAGTGCCATCATGGTAAAATTCCCGAAAAATTTTTAGTGCCTAGTTATCATAACTTATGACACAGTAGTTGATTTTATTACCCCTTTTACTTGACGCCACGTAATAACTCCAATCACCTTCGATAAAATATAAAAACGCGATAAAACTGATGAAAGAATTATGATATTTTATCGCGTTGAATTTTATATTAGTAACATTTAACTTTTCATCGGTGGTTGATATTTCCAACCACCACCCAGCGCACGAGATAAACTAGCTGCACTTTGTGATACTTTAACCTGACTTGCAATATAACGATCTCGGATTGAGTATTCCGTTCTTTGAGCATCAAGTACGCTGATATAGCCCCCCATACCACTCTTATAGAGCAACTGCGCTTTTTCACTCGCTAAATGACTTGCATCTAGTGCCTCTTTGATCTGAACTAAACTATCTTGGCTATGACTATAAGCACTTAATAGCGTCTCAACTTCACCAAGGGCATTGAGCCAACTGCGTTGATAGCGATATTCTGCCGCAACAAAATCAGCATCTGCCGCCTCTTTTAATGCATTCTTACGACCACCATCAAAAATCGTCCATTCAAAGCCGGCCATTGCTGTCCAGTAACCACTCCCGTTAGAAAATAGATCACCAAAATTACCCCCTAATGTGCCAGGCGATCCAGTGAGATAAAAACGCGGATATTTATTGGCAACAGCTATTGCTTGCTTTGCATTTTTTGCTGCCATATCTCGCTCTGCAAACTGAATATCAGGGCGTCGTAATAATAAATCAGAGGGTAATCCAACAGGAATTAACCCTTCTATTTTAGGTAACGGATGAGAATGTTTTACAGCTAACTCATCTTTTAGGGCTTGTGGCTGTTGAGCCAAAATAATCGCGAGACGGTATTGATGAACATCAATTGCCGTTTCTAACATCGGTTTAATTGCTTTAACCGATGCTAAGAGGCCTTTTGCTTGAGCAATCTCAAGGTCACCCGCTAACCCTGCTTCTTTTAGCTTTTCAATTCGCGCTAAAAGTTGTTTCTGATCGTCAATATTTTGTTCTGCTACCACTAGTCGTTCTTGCGCACCACGCAACTGAATATAGTTATCAACAACTTGAGAGATAACCATCAATTGCACACCGTAGGTCACTATTTCGCTTTGTGATTTTCGTATTTCAGCATAATCAACCTGACGATCAATACGTTTGAAAATATCTGCTTCCCACGCAATATCCGCACCCACCCTAAAGCCATCTTGTTGCCTGTCCATTAACTCCATTCCTAGTGGGTTATTGTCTGTGACTAAGGGACCTGCAATGGGGCCTGACTCACTAAACATTCCTCCACCATAACCAGCACCTAATGCAACGGTTGGCACTTTTTGAGAGGCGACAACTTTACGATAAGAATCTGCCATTTGCACTCGCTGCATGGCAATTTTTAAATTTAAATTCTGGTTTAATGCTTCGTCTACATAACGATTAAGTAGGGGATCGTTAAATTGACGCCACCATTGTTCTTTGGCTGTATCATTGGTTAACCCCTCACCTAATGTCTGATAGCTATCATCCAATGTTTGAGTCGGTTTTTGATAATCGGGTCCTACGGCACAACCGGTTAATATTAGGGTTAATGACAAGGCAATTAAGCTTTTATTTTTCATTATTTATCTCCTAATAATGGCTGATTTTGTGTCGACTCTGGCTCTGATTCACTACTTGGTGCTTTAATTTTGTAGATCAAACAATAAATGACGGGCATCACTAAGATGGTTGCAAATGTAGCCACAGATAGTCCACCAATTATGGTTGCCGTAATTTTATCAAATAACGTATCATTCCATAAAGGAACCATGCCAAGCACCGTCGTCATTGCTGCCATAACAATGGCTAATGAACGGTCTAATGTTGCTTCTCTGACTGCTTCAAATGGAGAAAGTCCTTTTTCTTCCTCAATGGCAATTTGCTCTATCAAAACAATACAGTTTTTAATGATCATGCCAGATAAAGAAACCAAGCCGACCAAGGCCATGAATCCATAAGGTTTCCCTCCTAGGAGTAATGCTGCTACCATCCCTAATAAGCCAAGAGGTAATGTTAAAATAATCGTTAATGGTGCTTTGAAATTATTAAATAGCGCAACCATAATAATTAAAATAATTATCGCAGCTTTCGGTAATTGTCTATAAATATCGTTAATCGCACGCTGCTCATCATAATACTCTCCCCCCAGTCCATAGTGTACCCATGAGGTAATTGAATAGCTTCAATTTGTTTGGCTATTTCGTTACGTGCAACGGAAGTAAAAACATCTTGAACACCCGCTTGAACGGTAATAGCAGGTAAACGGTCTCGACGCCAAATTTGACTGTTTTCCCATTCTAACTGAAAGCCATCAACGACTTGTCCCAATGGCACAGAGTATCCACCGAGTAAACTTGTGACCGGTAATGTATCCAATGAATCTAATGTATGGGTTTGCCATTCAGGCTTTTTAACAATAATGGGCATTTGTTCAGTACCTTGACGATAAATACCAACGGGTAATCCATCACTACTGCGTTTTAATGCCATTGCCATATCAGTACGGGTAATACCGACACGTCGCGCTTTATCTTGATTAAACTCGGGTTTTAATACCTTACTTTGTTGACGCCAATCATCTCGGATATATTTAAGATGAGGATTTTGAGCCATAATGTCTTTGGCTTGATTAGCTAAAGATCTCAAAACAAGCGGGTCAGGACCTGCAAATCTGGCTTCAACAGAGAATTTATCTTTTGTGGCTAACTTTAATTCTCTAAAGCGAGGATCAGCATAAGGGAATTGAGTGGCTAACCAGGCATCGCCTTTTTTGATTAAAGGTGCAATTTTATCAAAGTCATCAATATTAATGACAATTTGGCCATAACTTGGGTCTATAGGTTCAGGTTCAACAGTAACAGAAAATCGTGGTGCGCTCTCGCCAATGTACGTTGCGACATTTTCAACGCCATCTTGTTTTAATAACCATTGTTCAATAACTTTCAAATCGTCCGAGGTTTTTTCAATCTTACCACCGGCAGGCAACCAATAATCTAAAAATAAGATAGGACGATCAGATGCTGGCATAAAGTTTACCATCAATTTCGTTGCCAAAAATCCCGCTAACACTAATGAAGATACAGCGATTGAGATTGTTGTCCAACGATAAGTCAATACATAATTAACTACACGATAGAAACGGTCGGCAATAATGGATGTTTTACCGGTTTTACTTGAATCAAAATGCTCAGGCTTGATTAAATCAGCACATAAGATTGGTGTTAATGTCATTGCGACTAACCAGCTGATTAATAGCGATGAAGCTAACACAAAGAATAATGAAACGGCGAATTCCGCTGCATCTGTTTGTGAGAACAAGATAGGGCTAGCGCCCATAATCGCGATGATAGTAGCCCCAAGTAATGCCCATGCTGTTTGTTTGGCTGGCTCTGTGGCGGCTTGTTGTATCGACTCCCCTTTACGAATTCTGCTGATGTACATATCCGTGATAACAATGGCATTATCAACAAGCAAGCCTAATGCTAAAACAAATGCCCCAATAGATACACGTTGTAAATCAACGCCAAATATCCACATTGTCACTAACGTAAGCAGCAGCGTGACCAGTAAACTGCTACCCACCACAACAGCACTTCGAAAGCCCATAAAGACCCAAAGTACAGCAATAACAATAGCGATAGACTCTAATAAGTTGATAACAAAATCATTAACAGAGTCACGCACTTCATCTGGCTGGAAAGCGATAGTATCGATATTTACGCCAAGAGGAAGTTCTTGCTGGTATTGAGCAACAGTCTGTTTTAGGCGTTCACCAATAGCAACAACGTTAATACCATCTCTTGGAGTGACCGCTAATGTGATCCCTGGATACCCGTTAAAACGCATTGCTGTAACTGCAGGTGTTTGATAAGAAAAATGAACATCTGCAATATCAGATAATCGAATAACCTGTTGACCAATCGGACCAACACCACCGCGTATAACAATATTTTTTATATCAGATAAACTGGACAGCTCCCCACTACCATTGACACGAATTCGCTCTAAATTACGATCGAATCCACCGGCATCAATGATCATATTTTGACTTGCTAGTTGCGCTAATACTTGAGCAGAAGATAGTTTATAACTATTGAGTTTTTCATCACTGATATTAATTTCAATCGTTTGTTGTTGAGCGCCTTGTAAAACCACTTTTTTTACACCATCAACTGTTTTGAGTCGACGTTGTAGTTCTTTGCTATAATTCTTTAGCTCTGCGCCACTATAACCATCACCAGAGAGGGAATATAAAATACCATAGACATCAGAGAATTCATCCATAACTAATTGCATTTGCGCTGATGCTGGGAGGCCTAATTTAATATCATTAACTTTACGGCGTAACAAATCCCATTGCTGTGGCAATTCTTGACTTGTCGTATCCTCTTTTAAATCGACAAAAATCATCGATGCACCCGGTTTGGATAGAGACCGTAGTTTCCATAACGACCCCATCTCTTGAAGTTTACTTTCTATTTTATCCGTTACCAGCTCTTCAACTTCTTTAGCTGATGCTCCTGGGTACATAGTAATAATGGCGGCAGTTTTAACAGTAAAACTTGGATCTTCTAGCTTACCCAGTTTGTTATAAGCGATTAATCCAGAGAACGATAAGATTAAGGTAATAAAATAGACAAAAAGTCTACGTTTAAGAGCCATATTTGCTAATTGCATAATCCCCCCTTACCCCTTTACAACACGATTAATACGTTGACCGACACGTTGATTATCAATTAAAAAATGAACACCGCCAGTAATCAACTCACCATTTTCTGGAAAATCACCTTTTACCGCAATCGTCGACTCTTTTAATTTACCCACCATCACAGGAAAACGCTTGGCATGGTCATCAATAACAAACCATATCGCAGGATTTTCACCAACCTCTTGATAAAGAGCTGATAGAGGAACATCTACCCAATCCGCTTCATAATTACTTTTATTTTTAATCCAAACACTGGCAACTTTCTCAATTAAATCTTTATTTAATGGTTTATCAAAAGTGAATTTGACCGGATAAGTACGTGTTATAGGTGAAACAACGTGACCAATTTCAGTAATAGTCACAGGCACCGAGATAGTTTGATTATCTATAGAAACAGTCCCTTTCACTCCTATAGCCAAGTTATCGATTAATGACTCAGGAACATCGGTTTCAACATACTGTTCATCTGGATTTAATAAAGTAAGAACTGGAACACCTGGGGCGGTTTGTTCAAAATTCTCAGGGTAAACTTTGGCAATTTTTCCAGAAAATGGCGCATAAAGCGTAGTATAGCGTAAGGCATCTTGAGCTTTTTTCAGATTTTGTTGAACCACTTCCACACCAAGATTGGCTCTAGTTAATCCCGTTTTAGCACGATCTAAGTTCACTTGAGCAACAGCATCACCCTCTGATGCTATCTTGATACGATCTAACTCAATTTTAGCGAGAGTCGCCGTTGCTTTGGCTTCTGCTAAACGTGCTTTTAACTCATCAACGGTGACTTGATAATCATGGGAATCTAATTGTGCAAGTTTATCGCCTTCTTTTACCAAACTGCCCTCTTTTATATAAAGCGCATTAATCGTTCCAGGGACACGAAAAGCAACATCAGCTTGATTAGTTGCTTTAATCACACCTGGTAATCTGGATTGGTGTGTTTGATGTTGAATGTCAAGGAATTCAACCTTGACAGGGCGAGGTACTGTAGGGACTGACACATTCTGCTCGGAAGAATTACAACCCGCTAAGAATATGACGGTGGAAATTAGAAGCGTTAATTTGTTTATTTTCATTATAGGTTGCTCCAAAAAGCACCTATGACAAACTACCAGAATCTGGTAGGCCATGAATGTCATAGGTGAAATACTCATTAAGATTAAATTACAAGTTGATTATACAAGGATTAAATACGTAGATAATTAACCCTATATAAAACAGATTGTTGCAATACATGGAACAGTCATTTGATTTGGAAATAATGGGCGTCGTATTATTCTCGCTGGGTATAATGGTGGCGAAAAAATAAACTCATACTTTATTAATGTCTTAGCTAAAATAAGCTGTTCCATAAATAACAGATTGTGCAGAATAGTTTTATTTCATTGGTCAGATTATTGCTAATAATGATTTTATTACAGCATCATTATCCCGTGTATTGCCTAGCGATAATACCAGTCAGAAAAAATCTAAAGATCGTTAAAAATAGTAATTTAATAACGACAATAAACAAGTCTAAGTGGCTGTGTGAAAGTTAGCTTAATACAAGCCATTGATATTCAATGGCCACTTCCATGATAAAATTCCCGAGGACATTTTTGTGCCTACTTAAAAGTTTGAGAAGTGAGCATTATAAATACTTATAAATTTAGAGTTATGAAGAGAGAGAGTGGCAAACTTGCAAGTTAGCGTTAATTAATAGAAGATAATATTCAATTGTAAATTAATAGTAAGAATAAATCATGTTTAATATAGATTATCATTGCTGTACCAAACTAAACCTGAATTCATATAATAAGTGCAACACTCATAGTAAAGGTGAGAAGGTCAACTGCTGATTGTAGTATGCTTCTCATCGCCAAAATCAAAACAAGTACTACTATGAGTTATCAACAGTTGACTCAGAAACAAAGATACCAGATTTCTTTCCTCATTGCAGAGGGTTACTCCCAAAATAAAATTGCGATTAAGCTTGAAGTGAATCGTTCAACGATTCATCGAGAGATTAAAAGGAACAGTGTTAATCAAGTATATAACCCAGATGTTGCTATCTCATTAACTCGTCAGCGACGAGTTAATGCCTATAAATATCAGATTCCTAAAGAAACTATCTGGTTTGTTGATATGGCACTATCATGGGACTGGAGTCCTGAGCAGATTAGTCATGTAGCAAAGTCATTAGATCTAAAAGTCAGCCATGAATGGATTTATCGTTATGTTTTAAAAGATAAAATCCAGGGCGGAACTCTTTATCAACATTTAAGACAAGGACATAAAAAATACCGTAAAGGAAAACAATCAGTTAGAGGAAAGATACGCAACTGCGTATCTATTGATGAACGCCCCAATTATATTAATGACAAGAGCCGTCTCGGCGATTGGGAGGCTGATTTAGTATTGGGCAAACAAGGAACGGGAGCAATCGTCACTTTGGCTGAAAGAAAGAGTCGACTGTATCTCATTAAAAAAGTCCCAAATAAGGGCGCTGATGCAGTGAAAACTGCTATTATAGATATCCTTAAGCCTTATAAAGAGTATGTTAAATCAATCACTTTTGATAATGGGCTAGAGTTCTCGGAGCATTTAGAAATCACAAAAGAATTAGAGACCAAAACATACTTTTCACACCCATATTCATCATGGGAAAGAGGGCTAAATGAAAATTTTAATGGCTTACTAAGGCAATATGTTCCTAAAGGAACAAATCTAAAGCAAGTTGAAGATGAATATCTTCAATTTGTACAAGAGCGAATAAATAAACGGCCAAGAAAGTGTTTAGATTATAAACTGTATCCGTACTCGATTAAATCTTATTGGTGCGTCAAGGTGAGATCGTGAACATTTTTCAATCAAAATTACGATTAATTTGACGATTACATTTAGCTGTGATCATATACTCCCTTTTAAGGGAGAGCATCATGCACATTGACCACTTCAAAGAACATTTTCAAACGATTATCAACCATCGCCAAGGTGCAAAGGTCACTTATTGCCTGTTTGAAGTCCTTTTTGGTTCACTATGTTCGGTAATTGCAGGCGCGAAAGGCTGGTTTGATATTCGTGAATACATTCTGGGTCATCATGATTGGTTTAAGCGTAATGACTTGTTTTTGAATGGTATTCCTGCGGATGATACTATTGTTCGTATCATCTCTACCGTTGAGCCAGAGAAATTTCATGAGTGCTTCGTTAACTGGATGTCATCAATACATACTCTTACCGAAGGTCAAGTAATTGCGATTGACAGAAAAACACTTCACGGCTCATATAATCATGAAGACAGGACGAGCACCATTCATATGCAGCGCCTATGCGTCGTCAAACAAGCTCGTACTAGGGCATCTAAATACCGAACAAAAAAGCAATGAATCACACCGATCCCTGAGCTGATAAAGATGCTCGATATCAAGGGAGCTCTAGTAACTATTGATGCTATGGCATGTCAAACCAAGATTGCTAAAGCCTTTGTAGATCAAGGTGGAGACAACAATCCTGACATCAACGGCCAGGTTGAAGTTCACCTCTATAGATCCATTGTGACAAAGTTGGTTGAGTTTTAGGTGTAATTTCAAACGAAAGCGTTATCCAGTTCGTTTTTTGCTCAATTTGTGTAGATACCTATGGCTCTGACATCAATCTTTGTCAGAGCAGGAGAGAACCCTTGATGTCAGGATTGTTGTCACTACCTAATTTAAATAGGAAATACGACAATGACTCAATATCCCAAAGATTTAAAATCTTCAATCATTAGTAAAATGCTTCCCCCTCTAAATCAATCTGTTTCTGACTTAGCAAAAGAAACAGGTATTCCTTATAATACGCTGTACACTTGGCGAGCTAGCACTCTAAAAAAGAACGGTATAATGAAAAAATCAGCATCATTTTCTCCAGAACAAAAGCTAAATATCATCATGGAAACAGCTTGCTTATCACAAGCAGAGTTAAGTGCATATTGTCGAGAAAAAGGGCTATTTCCAGAGGAAATAGCTCAATGGAAAGCGAATGCTTTATCGTAAGCGCCCTTTACTCAGCAGTAATGAGCGCTTAATGGATGGTTAGCAATTAAATTATTTCTACATTCCAAGGTAACAGAGCTTCGATTTGCTCTACTGTCTCAGAGTAAGGAAGTTTGGTAAGAAGAGTGCGTAGATAGCTAAAAGGCTCCAAGCCATTTAGCTTTGCAGTTTCAACCAAGCTGTAGCATGCTGCACTAGCATGCGCACCTTGAGGAGTATCAGCGAATAGCCAAGCTTTTCTACCAACCACGAATGGACGGATAGCATTTTCAGCCATGATGTTACTGATTCGCAGATCGCTGTGGTTACAGTAAACAATTAGCTTAGACCATTGATTGAGTGTATAGCTAAGTGCGGTATAGGTTAAACTGTCCTTTGGTACCTTATTTAAGTTTTTCTCAAGAAAAACTTTTAATTCGTTAAATAGAGGAACGCTGTACTCTTGACGATAAGCAATGACTTGCTCCGCTGTCATCTTTGGTTGCTGTTCTCGTAGGTCAGTAAGTTGACGCTCAATACGATACAACTTGTTGATGTAGTTTAGCGCCATATCTGCCTTGCTCACCTTAACTTTTTTACCCTTCGGTTGAGCTTGCTGAGCATCAATGAATTTACGGCGAGCGTGGTCCATGCAACCGGCATGAGTTAGCCCATATTTTTCACACGCAGCATTGTATCCTGCATAACCATCGGTTTGCAGGTAACCTTTAAAGCCATAAAGTAATTCTAATGGGACATCACCACTACGGGATGGGTCATAATAGAACAAAACACTTTGTTGTGTCGGAGGCCCACCAAGTGACACCCACATATACTTATCTGATGTGACACTTTTTTCTGGCTCTTTTAACACTTGAACACGTGTTTCATCCATCGCAATAATATCACCGCTATTTTGATGCTCTCGAAGCAGGTTTATCAGTGGTTGAAACACTTTCGCAGATTTAATGACGTAATTAGCCAATGTGGTTCGTGATAACTCACCACCATAACGTTGAAGCATCTTTTCAATGCGGTAGAGTGGTAAGCCATCAACGTATTTAGATGTAATCACATGGGCGATAAGTCCTGTGCTTCCTAATGAGCCAGGAAGTGGATGTTTAGGTAACTCAGCAGTGATTAAAGTTTGTTGGCCATCTACTTTCTCGAATACAGCTTTTTCCTGCATGTATTCAAGAACACGAACTTTCGCTGGAACGATATCAAGCTCTTCTTTTACTTTTGCGAAAAAAGTACTTTTAGCTCCATGCTTTTCTTCATCAGTAAGGTATAGGAAGATTTTCTCACGTGGTAAGTCTTTAGAGATAGGTTTACGGCCACGAGGTTTATTAGAAGAGATGTCTTTGTTTTTATCTTCGTTCCTTTTCTCATGTGCCTCAAGGTCTGGGTCAGTACAGAGTTCAGACTCATCGAAGAGTAAAAACTGGTCTACATTGGTTTTTTCACTGCTTGGCATGCAACGTTTGATTTTAAGGTGACGAACCACTTCCTCTAATACTTCAATGCGATCTGATTGAGACTGTAAACGTTCTGACTGGATTTGGAGTTGCGCTTCTTTCTCAGCTAATTGAGCGCGAAGAAGCGCAATTTCAGCAATGTAATCAGTAGAAGAAGTCACAGTTAAATAGTCTCTAAAGCCTTATTTGATAAGGCTTTATCATATCAGAAGTAGCCTGATAAATCGCTAAAATAGTGACTCATATTCCAATTTTTTATGGCCTTTCATTAATGAAATATCGTATCCATCGAGTAGCCAGTTTATCTGTTGACCAGTTAAGTTCACAACCTCATCAGTGCGTTTTGGCCATTTAAATCTTTCTTCAGCAAGAGACTTGTAATAAAGGACAAAACCGTTGTTTTCCCAAAACAGGCACTTGATTTTATTACGCTGTTTATTGGTAAAAACGTATAACTCCCCACTAAAAGGATTGTGTCCAAGTTCCAGTTCAATCAGAGCGCTCAATCCTTTATGTGACTTTCGAAAATCGATGGGGTCACGATAGAGATAAACCGTAGATAACCTAATGGAAGGTCTGAGTGTGGGGAACGTCATCATAATCCCTCAACAAGTTGAGGGATTATGTGGGCATTATTGGCGTCTATACCGTCAATAATTATGCCGTTAGGTAAAGTCATAGATAAAGTAGAATGAGTTATCTGTGATGACGTTTCTACATGAGCAATGGCAAATTTAGATGTGACTGTTTTACTATTGTTTTTTAGGCGTTTATTTTTCCAGTAACTGAACTGATGTTGTGGTAATTGATTATTTCGGCAATAATCAGCTTGTGTAGAATGAGTTAACTCCCAAGCATCAATATGCTGATACCATTGCTCTTCAGTGATAATCATAATTCTAGTCCTTGGTTGATAATGACTAACGTCATTATCTCAAGCAAACTTTTATTGAACCATTATGTCGAGTAATTGGCGGTTACGCTTTATCTGGTTTTCATGATGCATCTCAACAAAAGAAGCCACAAAATAAAGTGGATAAAGAGCTCATGCTTGAGAATAAAAAGCTTAAGAAAGAGCTCCGCCGTAAAGATAAAGCACTTGCAGAAACTGCAGCATTATTGGTGCTTAGAAAAAAGTTGAATGCGTTCTACGAGGCGGAAGAGGAAGATTAACTTCACTGGTAGAGCGTCAATATATTATTCAACTCATTCATGAGGCTGTACAATCTGGTGCTCGCAC